>JAFVDY010000163.1 GCA_017478265.1 Muribaculaceae bacterium
AACAATTTAATTTTTATACAGGTTTATTTTACAATCCGTCAGCTTATTTTTGTACCCTGGTCGAGCGTGCCGAGACGGTCGACACTGGTGATATAGACACTCTTCACTCCCTGATCGATCGACGCGAAGGCACTCTCGACCAGTGCGGCGCCGTCGGCGGCGATGATGCCCATCTCCTTGAGGTTGGCGTATCGCGAGCGGTTGAGCGATGCTATCACGCTGTCGGGGTCGCTCTCGTTCATTAGCACTCCGTGGCGCGAAGTAAGATAGATGATGGAGATCTCCCACGTGAGCGAGAGCACACGCGCCACCACCCGGGCGATTTCCTCGGCGTCGAGGTAGTGAGCTTGCGCGTTGGTATCGTAGGCGATAGGAGCGAGCACGGGCACCACGTGTCCGTCGAGCAACTGTTGCAGCAACGGCGTGTTCACCTTCTTCACCTCACCTTTCCAGCCGTGGACGGCATTGCGGCGCGAAGCCACCAGCAGGTTCATGTCGGCACCCGTGAGCCCCACGGCGTTTATGCCCACGCGTTGCAGCAGAGCCACAAGCCGCTTGTTGATCAGTCCGCCGTGCACCATCGTCAGCACGTCTATCATGGCGTTGCTGATTATAATGCCGCCGTCCTTGGCGGTCTTGGGCTTGATGCCCATCTTGCGGGCGAAAGTGTCGGCCATCTCGCCGCCACCGTGCACGAGCAGTTTGGCGCCCTTGATAGCGGCAAAGTCGCGGATGAGCAGCCGCAGGCTGTCGGGCTGCTCGATGATGGCTCCGGAGGTGCAAAGTATGGTCAGTCGTTTCATCAGCCGTTGTCGGTTTGTGAGAATTCCATCAAATATGCCTTGATAAAGCCGTCGAGGTCGCCGTCCATCACGCCGCCCACGTCGCTCGTCTGATGACCTGTACGGTGATCCTTCACGCGACGGTCGTCAAACACGTAGCTACGGATTTGGCTGCCCCACTCGATCTTCATCTTGCTGTCCTCAATCTTGCGTTGCTCCTCCTGGCGGTGTTGCAACTCCTTATTATATAATATCGACTTGAGGTTGCGCAGGGCGTTCTCGCGGTTCTTGGGCTGGTCGCGCGTCTCGGTGTTCTCTACAAGGATTTCCTCCTCCTCGCCGGTGTACGGGTCCTTATACTGGTAACGCACGCGCACACCGCTCTCCACCTTGTTGACGTTCTGCCCGCCGGCACCGCCGCTGCGGAAAGTGTCCCACGAGATACGCGCCGGCTCGAGCACAATCTCGATGGTGTCGTCGACCATCGGGGTTACAAACACGCTGGCAAACGACGTCATGCGCTTGCCCTGAGCGTTATAGGGCGACACGCGCACCAGCCGGTGCACGCCGTTCTCGCTCTTGAGGTAGCCGTAAGCGAAATCGCCCTCCACGCCGATGGTGACACTCTTTATGCCGGCCTCGTCGCCCTCGAGGATATGCTCGATGCTCGTCTTATAGCCATGGCGCTCACACCAGCGCAGATACATACGCATCAGCATAGAGGCCCAGTCCTGACTCTCGGTGCCGCCGGCGCCGGAATTGATCTTGAGGATAGCGCTCAGCTTGTCCTCCTCGCGACGCAACATATTGCGAAGCTCGAGCTTCTCCACCTTGTCGAGCGCAGTGGCGTAGAGCGCGTCAAGCTCTGCCTCGTCGAGGGCGCCTTCCTTGACAAACTCAAGGCCTACGGCCACCTCGTCGACTGCGGCCTCCACCTCTTTGCAACCGTCAATCCAGTTGTGCAGTTGCTTGATTTTGCGCATCTGTTTCTCGGCCGCCTTCTGGTCGCTCCAAAAATCGGGGACATGGGTTCGTAACTCTTCCTCTTCTACTTCGATAATCTTGTTATCGATGTCAAAGATACCTCCTCAACGCGTCCTTGCGTTCTTGCAGCTCTTTTAACTGGTCTACAGTAATCATCTGAGTTCAATGATTTATGGGTTATTAAAGAATTTTGCTTATTTCACGCCACAAATTTACGACTTTCCCGCCACACGGCCAACTTTTAACGCCACTTTTTTCTATTTGAGCTCGGGAGCCAGAAAGCGACCGGTGATTGACTGCGGGCAGGAGGCAACAGCCTCGGGAGTGCCGGCGGCCACGAGTGTACCGCCACCGCGTCCGCCCTCGGGACCCATGTCTATTAGATAGTCGGCGCTCTTAATCACGTCGAGGTTGTGCTCAATCACAATCACGGTGTTGCCTTTCGCCACCAGGCGGTTGAGCACGCCGAGCAGGATTTTGATGTCCTCGAAGTGCAAGCCCGTGGTGGGCTCGTCGAGGATGTAGAGCGTCTTGCCGGTGTCCTTCTTCGACAGTTCGGCGGCGAGCTTCACGCGCTGACTTTCGCCACCCGACAGCGTGCTCGACGGCTGGCCGAGCTTGATGTAGCCCAGCCCAACGTCTTGCAGCACCTTTATCTTATTGAGGATGCGCGGCATCGACTCGAAGAACTCCACAGCCTGATTGATGGTCATGTCGAGCACGTCGGCAATCGACTTGCCCTTGAATTTCACCTCGAGCGTGTCGCGGTTGTAGCGCTTGCCGCCGCATTGCTCACACGGCACGAGCACGTCGGGCAGGAAGTTCATCTCCACGGTGCGATAGCCGTTGCCCTTGCACGCCTCGCAGCGCCCGCCCGCGGTGTTGAACGAGAAGCGTCCGGCCTTATAGCCGCGTATCTGCGCCTCGGGCATTCCCACGTAGAGGTTGCGGATGTCGGTAAACACGCCGGTGTAGGTGGCGGCATTGGAGCGCGGCGTGCGCCCGAGCGGCGACTGATCGACGGTCACCACCTTATCTATATTTTCCACCCCCTCGATGCTGTCGTAGGGCAGCGGTGCCGTGAGCGACCGGTAGAAGCGCTGGCTGAGGATGGGCTGCAGCGTGGCGTTGATGAGTGTGGACTTGCCGCTGCCGCTCACGCCCGTCACGCAGATGAAGGTGCCCAGCGGTAGCGCGATGTCGACGCCCTTCAAGTTGTTGCCGCGGCAGCCTTTCAGACGCAGCCAATGGCCGTTGCCCGTGCGGCGCTCGGCGGGAACCTCGATGCTGCGCTTGCCGTTTAGGTATTGAGCCGTGATGGTGTCGTGACGCAACATCTCGCGCGGCGTGCCGGCAAACACCACCTTGCCGCCCTTGCGACCCGCCAGAGGCCCGATGTCGACTATATAGTCGGCCTGCAGCATCATCTCCTTGTCGTGTTCCACCACTATGATGGTGTTGCTCTCGTCGCGCAGTTTCTTGAGCGAGTCGATCAAGCGCTGATTGTCGCGCTGGTGAAGGCCGATGCTGGGCTCGTCGAGGATATAGAGCACGTTCACCAGTTGCGACCCGATTTGAGTCGCCAGCCTGATGCGCTGGCTCTCGCCGCCCGAGAGCGACGCCGAGTTGCGGTTGAGCGACACGTAGTCCAGCCCCACGTCGAGCATAAATCCGAGCCGGCTGTTGATTTCTTTCACTATCTCGCTCGCGATGGCCCATTGCTGCTTGCTCACGTTGCCTTTGAGGGCGCCTATCCATTCCTTTAGCTCGGCGATGTCCATGCGCGCCAGCTCAGCGATATTCTTGCCGGCAAGGCGATAGCTCAGGGCGATGCGGTTGAGGCGGTCGCCGTGGCAGCAGGGGCACTCGGCGCGCGAGAAGAATTGTCCGGCCCACTTCTGCGACTGCGCCGTGGCCTCGTCGGTCTGTTGCATCTCGATATATTTCACCAGTCCTTCGAAGCTCTGGAAATAGTTGCTGGTACTGAGGGTCTCGTTTTTGATTGCCAGACGCTCGTCGGTGCCGTTCAGTATGTCGTCGAGACACTCCTCGGACAACTGCGCGAGCGGCGTGTCGAGACTGAAGCCATATTTCTCGCATATAGCCTGCATCTGCCAGAACACGAGGCTGTTGCGGTATTTACCCAGCGGAGTGATGCCTCCGCCGCGTATGGTCAGGCTCATGTCGGGCATAATCTTGTCGCGGTCGATTATATTCACGTAGCCCAGCCCCTTGCACTTGGGGCACGCGCCCTGTGGTGAGTTGAACGAGAAACTGTGGGGCGCGGGTTCGGGATACGACAGGCCCGTAGCCGGATCCATCAGCGATTTGCTGTAGTGGCTCAGCTCGCCGCCGTCGGCGTCGAGCACCATTATCTCGCCGTCGCCCTGCTTGAAGGCCACGTCGGCGGTGTCGCGCAGGCGGCGCTCGTCTTTGGCCGAGACGCGCAGACGGTCGACCACCAGCTCAATGTCGTGGTTGCGATAGCGGTCGAGCTTCATCCCGAAGGTAATCTCGCGTAGCTCGCCGTCGACGCGCACGTGCAGATAGCCTTTCTTGCGCAGATTCTCAAACAGATCCTTATAATGTCCCTTGCGGTTCTTCACCAGCGGCGAGAGGATGTAGATCCGGCGGCCGTCGTATCTCGTCAGTATCAGGTTCAGGATCTTGTCGACGGAGTATTTCACCATCTTCTCGCCCGACTCATAGCTATAGGCGTCGGCGGCCCGGGCGTAGAGCAAGCGCAGATAGTCGTACACCTCGGTGGTGGTGCCCACGGTGCTGCGAGGGTTCTTGTTCACCGTCTTCTGCCCGATTGAAATCACAGGGTTCAAGCCCGAAATCTTGTCCACATCGGGACGCTCGAGCACGCCCAGCATATTGCGGGCGTACGACGAGAACGTCTCCAAGTAGCGGCGCTGACCCTCAGCGAATATAGTGTCGAACGCCAGCGACGACTTGCCGCTGCCGCTAAGCCCCGTGACGACGCTCAGCTTATAGTGGGGCAGCTCAACGTCGATGTTTTTCAGATTGTGGGCGCGCGCGCCGAGCACCGTTACGCCGTCCACTTCTTTGCCGTTAAGTTTCATTTCGTAGTGATTTAGCCCGCAAAGTTAGCGATTTTTTCCCACCCCACGAACACCTGTGATTATAAAAAACAAACTACATCAGCAGGATGCCGGCGCGGCGGCATTGCTCCACCTGCTCGGGAGGCCAGATGCTCGCCTGAACCTCGCCCACGTGGGCCTTTTGCAGCAGATACATACACAGGCGGCTCTGACCGATGCCGCCGCCTATGGTCTGCGGCTACCGTCCCTCTAGCAGCGCCCGATGGAAGTCGAGCGTGGCGCGCTCGGTGCAGCCGCTCAGTCGCAGCTGTCGTTCAAGTGCCTCGGGGTTGACACGGATGCCCATCGACGAGAGCTCGAACGGCACCTCCAGTATGTCGTCCCACACTATGATGTCGCCGTTCAATCCCTTGTAGCCGTCGCCGTTGGGTGTCGACCAGTCGTCATAGTCGGGCGAACGGCCGTCGTGCTTCTCGCCGTTGCTCAGCTCGCCGCCGATGCCAATAAGGAAAATCGCACCCCAGCGCTTGGCCGCCTTGCGCTCTCGCTCCACCGGCTCAAGGCCGGGGTAGAGTTGCAGTAGCTCCTCGCTGTGGACGAAATGTATCTCGCGGGGCAACCGCGGCGTGATGTGCGGAAACTCCTCGTACACGTCGCGCTCCGTCTCCACTATCGCGCGATAGATGGCCTCGACGGTGTGCCGAAGGTAGTCGAGATTACGCTCGCTGTCGCGCATCACCTTCTCCCAGTCCCATTGGTCTACGTACAGCGAGTGCAGGTTATCCAAGTCCTCGCACGCGCGTATCGCGTTCATATCGGTGTAGATGCCGTAGCCCGGAGCGATGCCGTACGACGCCAGCTTCAACCGTTTCCATTTCGCCAGCGAGTGAACCACCTCGGCGCGACGGCCGCCCAACGCAGGTATCGCGAAACTAACGGCGGGCTCGACGCCGTTCAGGTCGTCGTTGATGCCAGTGCCCTCGAGCACAAACAGCGGAGCCGTCACGCGGCGCAAATCGAGCGCCGCCGACAGACGGCGCTGAAACGCGTCCTTCACCATTTTGATCGCCACCTCGGTGGTCTCGGGCAGCAGCCGCTGCCTATAGTCTCGCGGTTGTATAAATGCCATCGGTTTTTTAATTAGAAATGGGGAATTAGGAATGATAAATCAGCCGACGCTATCAGCCGACGAGCGACGCGTTACATATTCATGCCGCCGTCCACTTGGATCACTTGGCCGGTCACGTAACTCGACATATCGCTCGCAAGGAACGTGGCCACGTTGGCGATATCCTCCACCGTGCCGCCACGGCGCAGCGGGATGCGCTCAATCCATTCGCGACGTATCTCGTCGGGCAACGCTTGTGTCATGGCTGTGTCGATAAAGCCCGGAGCGATGGCGTTGGCGCGGATGCCGCGACGACCCATCTCCTGACCGATGCTCTTGGCCAGAGCGATCAAGCCGGCCTTCGACGCCGCATAGTTGGCCTGACCGGCATTGCCGTGCACGCCCACCACACTCGCCATATTGATAATCGAACCTCCGCGCTGGCGGCTCATAATGGGCACGATGGCGTGGATGAAGTTGAACGCGCTCTTGAGGTTGACAGCGATCACGGCGTCCCATTGAGCCTCGCTCATCTTCAACATGATGGCGTCCTTGGTGATGCCGGCGTTATTCACCAGAATGTCGATATGCCCGAACTCTTCCTTTACTTGAGCGACTACTGCCTCGGTCTCGGCGAAGTCGGCCGCGTTGCTCGCGTAACCTTTCACTTTCACGCCCAGAGCGGCGATCTCGGCCTCGGTGGCCTTACCGTTCTCGTCTATCACCAGATCGGTGAACGCGATGTCGGCGCCTTCGGCGGCAAACTTAAGGGCAAGGGCCTTACCTATTCCACGTGCGGCGCCGGTAATCAGCGCCACTTTTCCTTCTAATAATTTCATTTTCTTATTGTTATATTGTTTTACTTTATTAATTGTCGCTTTTCGGCCGGCAAATTTACAAATTTTTATCACAATAAGCGGCCTATAAATAAAATCTTTTTCTTAACTTTGCGGCAAAATGAACTGATAATTTTTTAAATTCTAATCGTAACATGGTAAGTTATAAAGAATTAGGCCTTGTCAACACCCGCGAGATGTTTGCAAAGGCAATCAATGGCGGCTACGCCATCCCCGCTTTCAACTTCAACAACATGGAGCAGCTCCAAGCCATCATCAAGGCCGCTGCCGAAACCAAGTCGCCCGTCATCCTGCAAGTGTCGAGCGGCGCCCGCAAGTATGCCAACCAGACGCTACTTCGCTACATGGCGCAGGGCGCTGTTGAGTATGCCAAGGAACTCGGCTGGGAGAAGCCCCAAATCGCTCTCCACCTCGACCATGGCAACAGCTTCGAACTCTGCAAGTCGTGTGTCGACTTCGGTTTCTCGAGCGTCATGATCGACGGCTCGGCAC
>JAFVDY010000164.1 GCA_017478265.1 Muribaculaceae bacterium
ATAATGTCTGTGCAGAAAGTCAATGAGCTCCTGGGCTGACGCGTTCTGGGTGTGAACATGTTGATAACCCGATTCGGTGATCGTGGCCACCGACCATTTTCGCTTGTGGACATCGATTCCCACGAAAATCCTTTGTCCCTTGAAAGAAATTTTGTTCCTTTGCATAGTGGTGTATATTTAGATGAATGTAGTTTTTGTTTTGGCTTTACAAAAATAGTGATTCATTTGATATACACCCTTTTATTATATATGAAAAACACACCAGGGGTTAGCCTAGCGGCTGGGGGCAGCGCCCCCATTGAGCGTTTTCAGATTGCAAACATAATGTCTTTTGGGAGGTGGATGCTTAACCATAACTTTGCCTGAGTTTTTTAATCACGACAAAGTTATTTTTTATGTTCACTATTATACTCGCTGCGCTCAAATTGGGGTCGCCCGTCGGGCGACGATTACTATTGTGATTGCTGACCCCACCCTGCGTCGCTAGCGCTCCTTAGGGTGGGGTTAGGAAAAGGGTCCGGCCTCCGGCCGGCATTAGCGGGGAACTCAGAGTTATCGGAGTACTCGGAGTTATCGGAGTACTCCGATTGGTCGGACGATGGGACAAAGTGACACGCGCCATAGCGTGTCCCTACCGCCAGCCACACCAGCACACCACTGTCGCGCCCCGCGCCAACCGTTAAAGTGTGTTAACACAATCCAACCTTTCGCCACTTGACGCATCTATAGAGTGAACGCGGCTCTAAACAGCCCGATTAATAGCGATTATCAACCCGATTGATTAACGTCCTTCACCGGAAGGCTAAAACCAAAAAGAGATGAAAAAGTTTATCCTCACCGCAGCTATGATGACTGCTTTGGTCTTGATGCCTGCAACGGCACAAGCCCGCAACAACTTCAGCACCGACCGCCGTGCCAACAACATCGTACGCGTCGACAACCGTAAGGGCCACAAAGTGGACGTCCATCGCAACAAACATCGCGTACGCCCCGCCCACGGAACTCGCTTCAGCGCACGCCCCATCGGCGGCAAGTACTACACTCATCGCGGAGAACGACTCTGGCTCGCCGACGGAGTTCTCTACAAGGAGATTCGACTCGCAACAGGCACAATGGCTTTCGTAGTGGTTGGCTACATCTACTAAAAATTTATAAACACGATTACGACAATTTCGCATCCTCCGGCAACTCTTGATGACGACACTAAGCGACGACATATTGCTTCAGATGATTAGCTCGCCAGCCGAGCGTGACAATGGGTTTCGCGCCCTGATGAACAAATACGGGCGCGAACTCTATTGGAACATCCGACGCATCGTGATCGACCACGACGACACCGAGGACGTCTTTCAAGAATGTGCCATCAAGATCCTTAATAAGATTGACTCCTTCCGCGCCGAAAGCGCTCTGCGCAACTGGCTGCTGGCAATCGCCACGCGTGAGGCTTTGCAGTTTCTGCGCTCAAAAAAGTCGTTCTTCCAAAGCATCGACGACATTGGCGAACAAATGCTCGGCACGCTCGAGAGCCAGACCGACCTCGACGCCGACGAGGCGCAGATGCTTTTCAATCAGGCGCTATTGCAACTGCCCACTCGGCAACGCGTCGCATTCAACCTGCGATACTACGACGAGCTATCGTACGACGAGATTGCCGCTATCACCGGCAGCTCGGTGGCAACGCTCAAGAGTAACTACCACTACGCGGTAAAGAAAATTGAAACATATATTAAAGATAACGCTACTCAGCTATGACACAGTTGGATATCAATAAGTTCAAGAAACCGGCCACGGCACCCTTCAAGCCGCAGCAGGATTATGTAGACGCTCTGGCGCAACGTGCCGCCAATGTGGCTCTGGCCCGCGAAAAAGCGCGACAGACGGCTCAACGTCCGCGCCGACGCCTCTACTACGCCGCGGCTGCCGTTGCCGCTATCGCCATCGCCTCGAGCGCAATGCTCATGGTGTTCCACTCGGGCAACACGGCCGACAACAGCGCCAACCGACTGGCACAGATCGAGACCTCTACCGCTCAAGCGCCATCTGCGGCTATCGTCAGCGATGCCACAGCGCCCGACCAACCGGCTCTCGACCACGCGCAATCGGCCTCCGACACCGACATAGCACAAGCGACACACTACGCTTCAACCAGTGTCCCACCACGCACGGCAGCAAGTCGAGCCGCCAACCAAACGACAACGAAAGCCGACAACGAGCAGCAACCCGACCCCGTCGACGAGTTCCTCAACACTCTCGACAGCGAGCAACTGATGTCACTCGACTACTCCTACGTCGACGAAATCCCCGACTATTGATTAGTGCGCTAATAGTCAAACAGACGAGTACACGACGTTTGTAGGGACGCGCCACTGCAGCCAACCTCACAGGTGTACAAGTAACAAGAAACAAGTAACAAATAACGAGAAACGAAAACTTACGATTATGAAAAAGTATTTATTAATGATTGCGATTGCGGCAATCTCACTCGCCGCCAACGCACAGCCGGCAAACTCCGGCAACAAACAAGACAATGCCGATGCCAACGAGCGCTTCTTCCAAGTGAAGTGCCAAGAGATGGTCGACAAGTTGGAACTCACCGAAGCGCAACAGCAGCAGTTCATCCCGCTCTACCGCGAGTATAACGACGCCATGCGCGCCGTAATGCCCAAGCGCGAGCGAGGCAAACAGGAGCCCGCCACCACCGCGCAGGAGGAGGCAACGCGCATCAAGACTCGACTCAACGGACAAAAAGCGGCTCTCGACGTTCAAATCAGCTACATCGACAAGTTTGCCAACATCCTTACGGCCAAGCAGTTACATAAATTCCTGCAAATCGAGCGCAAAATCCAGCAGAAGGTAATGAGCCACCGCGGACGTAACCACGGCGACGGCGACCAGATGCGCGGCAAACGTCCGCCACGCGACAAGCAAGGACGTGGCTTCCGCGGCGGCAAGAAGGGCAAACGACCCGCCGAGCCGCAGGACATCGACGGCGTCTTCGAAGAGTAGCCCTCACCCCACCATTCCAACGCATAAGCACTACTAAACCCGAAGCGGGCGCGCCAACTGATGGCACGCCCGCTTTATCAGGTCTTAACCCCGACTCGCTGTCAGCTACTTACGCGGAGCCGCGTTGTCGATCAGCGAGTTCTCAAACAAGGTGTAGTAGAAGTAGACGATAAACTTCTTGCCGCTATATCCACTCGAGGCGTAATTGCCTGACGGCAAGCGGAAGATGCAACGGCCATTGGGTGCCGACGCAGCCATCGACGCTCCGTTGGCGAGCAGATAAGCGTCAAACTGCGCCGCGGCGTTCCACGGGTCGCTCATCGTGCGCTCCACCGAGATGCTCGTCAGCCGCGAGCCGTCGTTATAGACGCTTCCATTCTTGAACACATAGCTGTAAGTGAAGCCGTCGCTACCGTTCACGCGCAGATAGCTGCTCGAACCGTTCTTCGTCACCTTGCCCGTGCCGCGAAGGTCGCGAAACGAGCCGGCAGTCATGCCGTCGTAGGTGCCGAACGGAGCCGAGCTCAGCGCGTTGGTGGCGAGCGACGTGGCGGCATCGTAGCCGCTGGTGTAAGGCGTGCTCACCTGCGCCATCGTCTCCTCGGGCACATCCACCTCCTGATTGCCGGGATAGGGCGAGGCGGTCTGTTGCGCGGGAGCGAGTGTCGACTCCGGCGCCGCCTGCTCGGTGGCGGGAGTGGCGTTCACCATATCCATCGCGCTCTCCTCGGGCTGGCTACGGTTCACCAGCCAGAAGATGCCGAACACAACCACGGCCGTAATCGCCGCGGCCGACACGCATATCGCCACCCACAGCAGCGTCTTCGAGCCGCTCTTGCGCTCCTGAGGCTCATAGCCGTAGGCGGGCTGAGGCTCATACGCCGGCTGTTGAGGCTGATAATAGCTCTGCTGCTGACCGTAAGTCTGGCCGTATTGTCCCTGTGGCGGAGAGGGCGGCGCCGGCTGACCGCCGCCCATCACCACCGTGTTGTCGCCGGTGCCGACGGGCTGTTGCGGCTCCCTGATCATGGCGGTGTTCTCGCCCTGATTGAAGCCGAAGAACAAGTTGTCGTCGTTATTATTACTTTGGTTACTCATAATGGTTTAGAGCTATTTCCAGTCGTTAGCATTATAGATCTGCTCGACCTCGGTTTCCACATCGTCGGGCAGATTACAGAAGAAATCGATGCCCGTGCGCGTCTCCAGCTCGTCGATAGTGATATACTGCTCTATCTTCTCGCTGGAACTCTTGCTGTGGTAGGTCCAGATGCCCACGGCGCTGTAGGTGTCGGTCGATTTGTTATACTTCATCAGTGCCATGTAGAAGTATTTGGGCACTATCAGGCGATTGTTACACAGCTCGGGGCGCAAGCCCGTCTGCGTAACGCCATTGATTGTCACATCGCCAATGGTCGCGGCCTTCACCACGTAGAGCGTGTCGCATTGCTCGGCCCATGTGCGCACCTTGCCCTCAAGCACCGCCCATTGTCCGCCGTTGTGGAACTGATACTGCGGTTGCATATTGCTCAGGAAGAAGGTCTGCTTGTTCTGCTCGGTGGAGCACAGGCGGTCGGCACTCGGGCAGAGGTGGCCGCGAGAGAAACCGCTGCTCGAGTAGTCGGCGAGCGTCGAGCGTGTGGCGGCGGGAAGCTCGGGATCTTCCTTGAAGTCGTCCTTACGCGAGCAGTTGTCGAGCAGGTTGCCGGCGTACATCTCGTACACGCTCCAGCGGTTCGCGATCAGGTCGTTGTCCCATTCGGCCGAATAGGTGATGCCAAAGTCGTTCGTGCGCTTGGTAACATACGATTGGTTGCCGGTCTCATGCATGTGAGGGAACTCGAGGCGCCACGCCTCGGGGCACTTGTTGAGCAGGGTGTTCTTGTTGAGGTTGTTGTCGGGGATCGGTGGTTCCTCACCTTGGCCTATATAGGTCACGGTGCTGACTTGCGAGTACAGGAAGTCGACCACACGGTCGTTGATCAGATACACCTTGAAGCCGATCGACTCGCCCACGTAAATCACTTGCTCGATGCTCTCGCTCGAGAAGTTGACGTTCTCGCCGTTCTTGAGCGTGATGGAGATGCCTTGTCCGTATTTCCATTGCTCGGCGGCGGCCATAGCGCGTGAGGGCGCGAGCATCGTTACTATGCCCAGGAGGGCGATAATCATTATCTTTTTCATATCTTTGTCCTCCTTTCTTATTTGCTTACGGGTTTAACAATAACGCTATTCGAGCCTCCGCCCAGGATTATCGAGTAGAGCTCGCTGATGTCGCCGGCATTCACTTGGCCGTCGCCGTTCAGGTCGGCCTCCTCGGTATAGTCGCCGGCAAGGATTAGCGGGTAGAGCTCGCTCACGTCGCCGGCGTTCACCTGGCCGTCGCCGTTCAGGTCGCCGACAGGGGTGATTTGACCTACAATAGAGCCGTCGATGGTGAGATAGAGATTGCTCTCGCCTATGAACGCTCCGCCCAGGTAGGCTGTCGAGCCGCGCTGGTAGCCGTAGTTGCTGCCTTGCTCTATCGTGATGATACGGCCGTCAAAGTTGATTGCCTGCGAGCCGATAGGCAGCGAGCCGCTCTGCAACATACCTATGTAGTTGTGGCCGCCGCTGGCGCTCACGGTAGCTCCCGCGGTGGTGCTGAAGTTCGCGTCGGC
>JAFVDY010000165.1 GCA_017478265.1 Muribaculaceae bacterium
GGCCTTCGGCCGGCATTATCGGACATTTACACGCGCCATGGCGCGTCCCTACATTTGTTGTTGATTCTCAATGGGGTGCGACACGCGGGCGACGCGTGCGTCGCCCCTACAGGTGGCAGGGGGGCGCACATCTTTCATCTTATTTCTTCCATTTTTTTGGGAGTTTTGTTGTGGGGGTGGTGGGAAAGGTGTAAATTTGCGGTGTCGTGAGTTGCCGTTGTGTAGTTCTCGGTGATTATATGGCATTATGTTACATCGATTTGAGAGCGATATTAGAGGGGTGGAGGTGCCGGCGCGGATGCCGTGGCCGTTCCATTACGAGGCGAGCGCGCTGAGTGTGGTTGCCCGCGACGAGTTGTTGCGGCTTATTGCCGCCGATGAGCAGTTGAGCGCGAGTCTAAGCGAGGGCAAGATGCTTGGCGTGCTGGTGGTGCGTGACGCCGGTGGCGAGCCGGGTTATTTGGCTGCGTTCTCGGGCAACGTTGGCGGTCTGAATCGTCATCAGTTGTTTGTGCCTCCGATTTATGATTTGCTTGATGAGGAGGGCGAGTTCAAGCGCGGCGAGCGTGAGCTTGCCGCCATTAATGAGAGCGTGGCCCGGCTGGAGCGTTCGCCGGAGCTGCGAGCGAGCCGCGAGCGCGTTGCGACGGCTGAGGAGAGTCGTGACCATGAGATTGCCGACTACAAGCGGCTAATGTCGACGGCTAAGGCCGAGCGCGACCGTCGCCGTGCCGTTGGCGAGTCCGAGTCCTCGCTCACTGCCGAGAGCCAATATCAAAAGGCGGAGCTGCGTCGAAGGCGTCAGCGCTGGCGCGAGGCGTTGGCGCCGCTCGAGGCCGAGGTGGCCTCGAAGGAGGCCGAGATTGCCTGGCTGCGGCATGAGCGCAAGACGCGTAGCGAGGCATTGCAGCGGCGGCTGTTCCGGCTGTATCGCGTGAGCAACGCGCAGGGCGAGCGGAGCGATGTGCTGAGCATCTTCGAGCGGTATGTTCACCGGTTGCCGCCGGCGGGCACCGGCGAGTGCTGCGCTCCCAAGCTGTTGGAATACGCTTACCGCCATGGGCTTACGCCAGTGACGATGGCGGAGTTCTGGTACGGTGCGAGTCCTGCGGGCGAGGTGCGGCATCACGGCGCGTTCTATCCGTCGTGCCGCTCTAAGTGTCTGCCGTTGCTGTCGTATATGCTTCGCGGTCTGCCGGTAGAGGGTAATCCGCTGGCTGAGAGCCGCGTAGAGGCGTCGGCGGTGAAAGTGCTGTATCGCGACAGCGAGATTGTGGTGGTGGATAAGCCCGCGGGAATGCTGAGCGTACGCGGCAAGGAGGCGGTGCCGTCGCTTGTCGACCATGTGGCGGAGCTGATAGGCGTTGAGCCGCTACCGGCGCATCGGCTTGATATGGCCACGAGCGGCGTGATGGTGCTGGCGCTGAACGCCGCGGCGCAGAAGGAGTTGCGGCGTCAGTTCGCCACGCGCGAGGTGGAGAAGGAATATGTGGCCGTGGTGGAAGGCGCGGTGACGCCATCGCGCGGCGAGATACGGTTGCCGTTGCGCCCCGACGTTGATGATAGGCCGCGGCAACGAGTTGATTACGAGCATGGTAAAGAGGCTATGACCCGCTACGAGGCGGTGGCGGATGAGGGCGGGCTGACGCGGGTGGTGTTCCGTCCGCTTACCGGCCGGACGCATCAGCTGCGCGTGCATGCCGCGCACCGCGAGGGGCTGAATGCGCCCATCGTGGGCGACGCGCTGTACGGGCACGCGTCGGAGCGCTTGCTGCTGCACGCGAGGCGGTTGGCGTTTCGCCATCCGTCGACGGGCGAACGGCTGGCGTTCGAGAGTGAGGTGCCGTTTTGAGCCTGGGTAAATCCGGGAAGCCAAACGGGCGTTATAAAACAACGAATTTGCACCCACGAATTTTCACGAATTATTTGTCGGCGAATTTGGCGAATTATTTTTTGTTTGGGACGGTGGGTGCGCTTTTTTACTCGCATACCTTCGGCATGCTTTTATGAGATGTGGGTTACCATTGAGACCGGGGTTGCGCGCCCCGCCCTGCGTCGCCCCTACAGGTGGCGGGAGGTGCGCACATCTTCCATCTCTTATTTTACGTCCTTTTGTGGGAGAGGAAGCGATAGAGTTCGCCGACGAGGAGGACGGGTGACGTGGTGGCGATGATGATGAGCCAGTCGGTGACGCGAAGGGGCTGGACGTTGAACATGGTGCCGCCGAACTGGACGATTAGAATTTGTCCGATGAAGATAACGAGGGCTATTGCTACGAAGCCTTTACACTCGCTCAGGCGCGCGAGAGCCGTGCGTCCGGTCATGAAAGCCTTTACGTTGAAGAGGTTCCAGAATTGCAGCATTACGAAGAAAGTGAAGAAGACGCTTTCCTCGTATCCGTTGAGTTCGTAGGGGAAGATTACGTCGCGCTTTGTCAAGTTGATGCCGGTAGAGGAACTGATGTCGAAGAAGTGAATTAATTCGAGAATGAAAAGCATCAAGACACTGAAAATTCCACCGTAGCCGAGAATACGGTTTCGCATGGGTGTTGTAAGAATTGAGGCCTTGACGCGTCGCGGCGCTTCGTTCATCACGTCGCGCGATGGTGGTAGCGACGCGAGGGCAATAGCTGCGAAGGTGTCCATTATGAGGTTGACCCACAGCATCTGCGTGACTGTGAGCGGCGACTCTTTGCCCACGAAAGCCCCAACAAGCACGATAAGGCATGCCACGATGTTGATTGTGAGCTGGAACATTATAAATCGCTGGATGTTTTTGTAAAGCGAGCGCCCCCACATCACGGCTCGCGTGATGGTGGTGAAGGAGTTGTCGAGAATAGTCATGTCGCTTGCCTCCTTCGCCACCGCTGTCCCGTCGCCCATCGAGAGTCCCACATCGGCGCTGTTGAGAGCCGGAGCGTCGTTTGTTCCGTCGCCTGTTACTGCCACCACGAGGTCGCGTGCTCGGAGCGCTTTGACAAAGCGCTCCTTGTCGGATGGCCGTGCCCGAGCGATGATTTTGACGTCGGGCGCGCGTTGTGCCAGTTCGTCGTCGCTCATATCGGCTATCTCGTTGCCCCGCAAGATGTTTTGTTCGCTGTCGCTGTCGCTCCAGAGTCCCACTTGTCGGCCGATTTCTCGGGCTGTGCCGTCGTTGTCGCCGGTGACTATTTTCACTTGAATTCCGGCGTTGAGGCAAGATTTGATTGCGTCGGGGACGTCGGCGCGCACCGGGTCGGCGATGGCGACGATGCCAATCATGACGAGTCCGCGTCGGGTGAGACGTCGCTGCTCGAAGCATGGCGCGTCGCAGGTGTTGAGTGGTGCGTAGGCAATGGCGAGAGTGCGCATCGCTTTGTTTTGGTAATCAAGTAGCTGCCGCTCGTAGTGGCGTTTCACGTCGTCGCTAAGGTCGCAAACGCTCATGATAATCTCCGGCGCCCCTTTTAGGTATAGCATGAGTCGCCCGTCGGCCGCATGACGTGCTACGGTTGCCATATACTTGTTCTCGGTGGAGAACGGCAGCCGGTCGACTATTTTAGCTGAGTTCCTTACTTCTTGATAATCGAAGCCCTTGCTTTCGAGCCATAGCAGCAATGCGCCTTCGGTAGGGTTGCCCACGGGGCGTATGTTGTCGGCGTCGGTACGGTCGAGATTGGCTGTTGAGTTGAGTGCGATTGCCTCGGCGAGTAGTTGATCGTTGTCGATGTGGAGTTGCTCGTCGGCCACCTGCATTTTGTTTTGGGTTAGCGTGCCCGTTTTGTCGGTGCATATTACCGCGGCGGCGCCCATTGTCTCGCAGGCGTGTAGCGTGCGCGGCAGTGCTTTCTCGCGCATAAGTTTGCGCATACTTAGCGCAAGCGATAGTGTAACGCTCATCGGTAGCCCTTCTGGCACCGCGACGACGATGAGTGTGACAGCAATCATGATGGTTTTCAGGACGTAGACGATGAGTTGGAGCGCCTCGATATTATCCTCGACAATGAAGAAGGTAATCAGTCGGCCGATGATTACGAGCGCCGCCACTATGTAGCTGGCGCGCGTGATCCATGCCGCGAGGTCTTTGAGCTCGCGGTTGAGCGGCGTAAGTTTGCCTTCGTTGATTTGTGCCGCCACGTACACTTTGCCGCTTTCGGTGCTGTCGCCAACGCGGATTACTTGCGCTGTGCCGTATCCTTCGAGCAGGATTGTGCCTTTGAGAATGATGTCGGTGGGATAGGTGGCTTCGCTGTCGAAGTCTTGTGGTTGAGCCGATTTGTTGGTTTGTGGTTCGCCTGTGAGAGTTGATTCGTCGGCGATAATGTCGCGCGATTCCAGTAGCCGGCAGTCGGCCGGCACCTCTTCACCCGCCTCGACGAGCACGATGTCGTCCACCACAATATCGCGTCGCGGCACTTGGCGTACGTTGCCATCGCGAACCACCTTTACGAGAGTGTCGTCATCGATACGGCTGAGGCTTTCCATCGTCTTTTCGTTGCGCCTGTCGAGCACGAATGCGACACCAGTAGCGAGGAATAGGGCGACGATAATGCCTAAAGGCTCGAGGAAGATGGTTGCGGGTTCGTCGGCTTTCAGGAACTCGTAAAGCGAGATGCCGAGCGAGAATAGGAACGCTGTGATAAGGATTTTGAAAAGCGGGTCGTTAAAACCGCCGAAGAATCCCACCAGAAGTATGAGAACAGCCGCCAGCGGCACTACAATAGCAACAATGTGGCTGCCGATGATGGCCGCAAAGGCGAGCGACAGAATAGCGAGGGCAATCATCGAAGCGCCAAGCCAGTGTCGGCATGCCGCTTTGAAGAGTTGTAAGAGGGTGGTTTTCTCACGCGGTGTGTATACATTAGCTCCGTGGCGCTTGCGGCTTGCCGCCACCTGCTCGTCGGAGAGACCGTTGTAGTGTCGAAGTTGTGCCATTTGCGATGTTGAATTACGGCTCGCTACGTGCTGACTATTAGGGCTGTAGCGCCATTATAATCATACCGTTTGCAATTACCGGCTGCAAAATTACGAATAAAAAGCGATACGGGCAAGAAAAAGCTTGCCGGTAGCCGCAATGTAACAGCTCCCGGCGCCTGCTCGCGGCTCGGTAGTCATGGATGGCGCGTCGGGTTTCAGTCGCTTTCGTTGAGCAGCGCGCGATTGAGAATGAGATTGAAAAACTGTGAATTCGTGGATTTAAATCCACGAAAATCACGATTTTTGTGGATTACGTTCCATAAAATCGTGATTTTTGTGGAATAGGTCGTCGCGGCAGTTGGCTCGATCGTCCGATTTAGGCTGCGTGTCAGATTGCTTTTCCAATCGCTTCGAGCAGTTGCTCCTTGGGTCGGAATCCGAGCTCGTGCCAGATGAGTTCGCCCTTCTTATAGAGGAAGAGGTTGGGTATGGAGTTGACGCCGAATTGCGCGGCAATGTCGGGATGCTCGTCAACGTCGATCTTGATGATGGTTGCGGTGTCGCCGAGTTGTTGTTTCACTTCTTCAAGCACCGGATGCAGCATTTTGCACGGTCCGCACCATGTCGCGTAGAAGTCGATGAGCAACGGCTTGTCGCCATTGATTAGTTGTTGAAGTTGTTCCATAATTAAAAATATTAAATGTTGATATATGCTTATAGCATAGCAAATATCGTGCCAAGAGTGTGGCCGTTGGCATGAGCCGGCTCCTTTCGAGTGTTACATTAAAAAAAGCCTGCCGCAAGGGCAGGCTTCACTCAAATATTAAACACGTTAGGTTAAAGTGTTTTCTTTAGGAAAACGGGAGGTGTTGATTACTCAGCACGCTCGATAGTAACGGCACGGCCGAGGGGAGCGCATTGAGGACCAAGGTTAACGAGGTTCTCATTGTTGGTCTCAGCAGCCAGACGACCAGCGTCGATGCCCTTCTTAACGAGAGTGTTCTTAACACCATTTACACGGTCGTGACGCAGCTTGATGTTGATAGCGTCGTTACCGGTGTAGTTGTCGGCCCAGCCGGTGAGGACGTAGTTCTTGTCCTCAGCCTTCATGACCTCAGCGACAGCGTTAACAACTTCCATTTGCACGGGAGTGATGTTAGACTTGCCGATGGGATAGTAGATAGTAGCGAGGGGACCGCTCTTAGTTACAACAGTGTTGGGATCAACGGGCTTGATTTTCTTCAAGCACTCAGCGAGTTGGTACTCGAGGTCAGCGATCTTGGCGTTGGCCTGAGCGAGCTTCTGGCGGAGAGCCTCGAGCTCAGCGCTGTTGTCGATAACAACGGGTTGGTTGCAAACGGGAACCACGGGAGCATTCCATTCAGTCTTGTTGAACTTGTATTGGAGACCGAGCAGTGCGCTGGGGTATTCAATCCAAGTACGTTGTCCGTGGCCGTCGACGTGCTCTTGCATGAGGTCGAAACGGAGGTCGAGCAGGAGGTTGACGTGCTTGCTCAGGCGGAACTCGTTCAAGAGACCTGCGCGAGCGCTGAAGTTACGGCTGTGACCATCCTTGCCGCCATTGTACTTGAACTTACCATTTGCGGTGTTGCCTTCACGCTCAAACACCCAGTGAACGCCCATACCGGCGTAAACCACTGCGTTGTAGACGCGGTTGGGCTTGTAGCCACACCACCAGTTAGTCAGGTTGATGAGGACATCACCGAAACCACCGATGTTGTTGAAGTTCTGATAAGTGCAACCCTGAGTAGTGGTCTTCTTGTTGTCAATGCGAAGACCGAGGGCGCCGTTGGCTGCCTGAGTGTTGGCGAAGCCACGCATCTTGTTGATTTCACCGCCGATACGGAGACCGATGATCGGAGAGAACCACTTACCTACAGCGAGGTTGGCCTTCCAACCGATACGATCCTTGAATTTGCCAACGCGGTCCCAAGTGGACAGCATGACGCCGGCACCACCTTCAGCCTCGATGAACCAGTTGTCCTGGAAGCGATTGAAGATGTAGCCCTGAGCGGGATCCTCAACGTAGGTTACTTCCTGTGCGTTGACAGCGGCAGGAGCAAAGAACATTGCACATGCAAATGCAAGTAATGTAATCTTTTTCATAGACTTACGTTTTTTTTAGAATATCTGTTAAACATTAAAAAAATAAATTTCCTCTTCAAAACATTGTGCAAATGTAAGACAATTTTTTTATATAACAATTAAAAAATCTAAAAAAAGTGACTTTTTTTATGCAAAATTGCTATTTGCAACACATTTTCAGGATATTTTCGGCCACATTTTGGGGTGTAAAGCCGAATTTTTCGTCCAAAATTTTGTACGGAGCCGATTCGCCGAAGTGATCGAGCCCTTGGATGGTGCCATGAGGCACTACCCGCTGTAGGGTTGAGGGCAATCCGGCTGTAAGTCCGAATGCGGGAATATCGGCCGGAATGACACTGTTGCGGTACTCCTCGTCCTGGTTGAGGAACAAGCCGATTGAGGGCACGGATACGATTTGCACTCTCAGTTCTTGCTTCTCCTTGATGAGCTTGGCGGCCTCGACGAGCGTCGCCACTTCCGAACCGTTGCCCACGAGGGTCACTTGCGGGTTGTCGTCACGGCAAACGATGTAGCCGCCGCGTTGTGCTTGCAGCGCGTCGGCGAAGCGCGCGCTGTAGTCGTCGCCGTGCATCGATGGCAGGTCGGTGATGTTTTGCCGTGATAGGATTAGCGCTGTTGGCGTCGAGGTGTTCTCCATCGCCATCTTCCAGGCGACAGTTGTCTCGGCACTGTCGGCGGGACGTAGAACGAGCATACTGTTTTCGCCGTGGTGGTTTTTGAGTTCCTCCATCAGTCGGATTTGCGCTTCGTGCTCAACCGGCTCGTGGGTGGGGCCGTCTTCTCCCACGCGGAATGCGTCGTGAGTCCAGATGAATTTAACCGGCAGTCGCATTAGAGCCGAAAGACGTACGGCCGGCTTCATGTAGTCGCTGAATACGAAGAATGTGCCGCAGGCGGCAATCACCCCACCGTGCAGAGCCATACCGTTGATAATTGCTGTCATGGCGAGTTCGCTCACGCCGGCGTGCAGGAAAGCACCATTGAAGTTACCTGCCTCGAAAGCCGTAGTGTTTTTGAGGAAGGCGTCGGTTTTGTCGCTGTTGGCGAGGTCGGCGCTCGATACAATCATGTTGTCGACGCTCTTGGCGAGCGCGGCCAATACGTTGGCGCTCGAGGCGCGCGATGCCAAATTGGGCTTGTGGCTGATTGCGGCGTAGTCAACATCGGCCACCTTGCCGGCGATGAAACCGTCGAGTTTCTGTGCCTGGTCGGGGTTGGCTGCGCGCCATTCGTTCTCGAGGCGTCGGCGTTCAGCCACTATGCCGCGCAACTCGGCGGCGCGCTCGGCGTAGAGTTGTTCCACCTCGGGGAAGATTTGCCAGGGGTTGGCGGGGTCGGCGCCCAGGTGCTCGAGCGTCTTTTCATAGCTGGCACCGCTTGCGCTGAGCGGGTTGCCGTGGGTGGAGCATTTTCCTTCGAAGTTTTGCCCGTCCTCAGTCACGCAGCCGCGTCCCATGATGGTGTGGCCGATGATGATGGTGGGTCGCTTAGCTTCCTGCTGCGCCTGCTCGATGGCTTGCGCTAGCGCGGCTGGGTCGGTGCCGTCCACTTCGAGCACGTTCCAGTTCCAAGCGCGATATTTCATCGCGGTGTCCTCGGTCGAGACGGCGTCGCAGTTGGTGGACAGTTGCACGGTGTTGCTGTCGTAGAACATAATCAGGTTGTGCAGGCCCAGGTGGCCGGCAAGTCGTCCCGCCTCTTGCGAGATGCCCTCTTGAATGCCGCCGTCGCTTATGAAGGCGTAGGTCTTATGGGCGAACACCTCGCTGAAGTGTGCGGCGATAAATCGCTCGGCGATAGCTGCCCCCACTGCCATTACGTGTCCCTGACCGAGCGGGCCGCTGGTGTTCTCCACACCATGGTCTACGTCGAGCTCGGGGTGGCCGGGAGTGATGCTCCCCCACTGGCGGAACTGCTGCAGGTCGGCAAGAGTGTATTTGCCGGTGAGCGCGAGCACACTGTAGAGCATAGGCGACATGTGGCCCGGATCGAGGAAGAAACGATCGCGGGCAAACCAATGCGCGTCGTCGGGGTCGTGGACGAGGTATCGCGAGAAGAGTACGTTGGCAAAGTCGGCTCCACCCATGGCTCCGCCCGGGTGTCCCGATTTCGCTTTCTCTACCATTGCGGCTGCCAGCACACGGATGTTGTCGGCAGCGCGAGTCATCAGTTTCGTATCTACCATATTAATTTTCTGTTTTTATGTTAGTTGTTTGTTAGATAATTGCCCATTGAGACTGCGAAGATACAACATTTTCAGCAATCCGCCAAAAAGTTGGGCGAAAAAAGAGAAAAATTTCACTTTTCGCCCTATTTTCCATACCTTATTATATAATATACGCCCAAAAGCCGACATTTATGTCGGTCAGCTATATTGCTTTGCGGTGATTTTGCCGTTAAGCGTCGCCAGGGCGTTGAGTGCGAGCGCTTGCATCTCGTCTTCGCCCGGGAAGCAGTGAACAGGCGCGATCCAATCGATGCGCTGTTGGAGTCGCGACACAATATAGTCGGAGTGCGCCATCCCGCCGGTGATGAGGATAGCGTCCACCTTGCCGCAGAGCACAGCGCCTTGCGCGGCTATGGCTTTGGCGGTGTGATAGATCATCGCCTCTACTATGAGCTGCGCGTGCTTATCGCCGTCGGCCACGCGTTGCAGCGCCACACGCATATCGTTAGTGCCGAGGTGCGCGCTCATGCCGGCAGTACCGGCAATGCGCTTAAGTAGCTCCTGTTGCGTGAGTTTGCCGCTGAAGCACAAGTTAATCAGCTCTCCAGCCGGTAGTGTTCCGGCTCGTTCGGGCGAGAAAGGACCGTCGCCGTTGAGTGCGTTGTTGGCGTCAACGGCTCGTCCGTGGTCGTGAGCGGCAACCGATATGCCTCCTCCCAGATGGCAGATGATGAGGTTAAGTTCACAGTATCGCTTGCCGATGCTCTTGGCGTAGCGTCGGGCGATGGCGCGCTGGTTTAGCGCGTGCCAGATGCATTTGTTGGGTAGCAGTGGCGAGCCGCTGATGCGCACCCAATCGTTGAGCTCATCGACCGAACCGGGGTCGGCGGTGAAACAAGGGGTGCCCGGGTTGAGGTCGGCAATGTCGCGGGCGATCACACAACCGAGGTCGCACGCGTGTTGGTCGGGGGCGTTGAGCGCGTCGTCAACCATTCGCCGGTTGACGATATACACTCCACCCTCAACCGGCTTGGCAAGGCTGCCGCGGCCTATCACGGCGTCGAAGCGAGGTTCAATGCGCGCCTCGCGTAGCGTGTCGAGTACTAATTGCCGGCGGAAATCTTTTTGATGGGCAATCTCGGCGAATTGCGAGAGATCCTCCGGGCTATGTGCGATATTCTTGACGAGTAGCGGTTTATCGTTGTCGTAAACGGCAATCTTGGTGGAAGTAGATCCGGGGTTTATGGCTAAGATAAGCATCAGTAAAATAAAATGGAAAATATAGTTGTTAATCAATGGAATATGTTATACTGTGGAAGCGCAGATGGCTGCGAGCAGACTGTAGAGCTTTGTCGGGGCGTCGTCGCCGCGCGATGGCACCACCACGGGCACCCGCGCACCGGCAAGCATACCGGCTGTGGTGGCTCCGGCGAAGAGCGTGATGGTTTTATAGAACACGTTTCCGCTCTCAATGTCGGGGAAGATGAGGGCGTCGGCCGCGCCGGCGATGGGCGAGGCGATGTGTTTCACCTGCGCCGCGTGCAGGTTGCACGCCGTCTTTACATCGAGCGGTCCGTCGACTATACATGACCCAAACTCGCCGTTGCCGGCACGCTCTGCAATCTCACGATACTGGGTGGTTACGGGGAAGTGCCGCTA
>JAFVDY010000166.1 GCA_017478265.1 Muribaculaceae bacterium
AGGGCGTGCTCAAGGCTGTTGAGAATGTCAACACCAAGATTGCTCCCGCCGTTGAAGGAATGTGTGTGCTCGGACAACGCGCTGTTGATAAGAAGGTGCTCGAGCTTGACGGCACCCCCACCAAGAGCAACCTCGGCGCCAACGCCATCCTCGGCGTTTCGCTCGCAACCGCTCAGGCTGCCGCAAAGTACTTGAACATCCCCCTGTATCGCTACATCGGCGGTACCAACGCTCACGTGCTTCCCGTGCCCATGATGAACATCATCAACGGTGGCGCTCACAGCGACGCTCCCATCGCTTTCCAGGAGTTCATGATTCGTCCCGTTGGCGCTAAGTGCGAGGCCGAGGCTATCCGCATGGGTGCCGAGGTATTCCACGCTCTGGCCAAACTGCTCAAAGGTCGCGGCCTGAGCACCGCCGTTGGCGACGAAGGTGGTTTCGCCCCCGCCCTCAACGGCATTGAGGACGCTCTCGACAGCATCGTGCAAGCCATCAAGAACGCCGGCTACGAGCCCGGTAAGGACGTCAAGATTGCTATGGACTGCGCGGCAAGCGAGTTCGCTGTAATCGAGGACGGCAAGTACTTCTACGACTATCGTCAGCTCAAGGACGGCAAGAAGAAGGATCCCAACGGCAAGAAACTCAGCGACGCCGAGCAAATCTAATTCCTCGAGCAACTCATCACCACGTACCCCATCGACTCTATCGAGGACGGCCTCGACGAGAACGACTGGGAAGGATGGCAGAAGCTCACCAAGCGCATCGGCGACCGCTGCCAGCTCGTGGGCGACGACCTCTTCGTTACCAACGTCAAGTTCCTCGAGAAGGGTATCAAGCTCGGCGCAGCCAACTCGATCCTCATCAAGGTTAACCAAATCGGCTCGCTCACCGAGACTCTCGACGCAATCGAGATGGCTCACCGCCACGGCTACACCACCGTCACCTCGCACCGCTCGGGCGAGACTGAGGACACTACTATCGCCGACATCGCCGTCGCTACCAACAGCGGACAAATCAAGACCGGTTCGCTCAGCCGCACCGACCGCATGGCGAAGTACAACCAACTCATCCGCATCGAGGAGCAACTCGGCTGCAACGCCCGCTACGGCTACGCAAAGCTCAAGTAAGCATCTCTCTGCAAACCAACCTACAAAAAGCGCCGGCACTCGCAATCGAGGCCGGCGCTGATTTTACACCTAAGTTGTTGTGAGACGCTCCTATAATCAACAGAGCTGAAGCACGATTTGCTTTACGTCCTCGCCCAGCTTCTGAGCCTCGGCCATAGTGTGAGCCTCGCTGTAGATGCGGATGATTGGCTCGGTGTTGCTCTTGCGCAGGTGCACCCAGCTTTGGTCGAAGTCAATCTTCACGCCGTCGATAGTGGTCAGGCGCTCATTCTTATAATGCTCTTTCACCGCCTCGAGAATCGCGTCGACGTCCATCTCGGGCTTCAGCTCGAGCTTCGTCTTGGCGATGCTGTACTGCGGATAAGTGGCCTTAAGCTCGCTCACCTTCATCTTGCTCTTGGCGAGCAGCGTCAGGAACAAGGCCACGCCCACAAGCGCGTCGCGGCCATAGTGCGACGCGGGATAAATCACGCCGCCGTTGCCCTCGCCGCCTATCACAGCTCCGGTCTCGCGCATTGTAGTGGTCACATTCACCTCTCCCACCGCGGCCGCGGTGTACTTCTGACCGTATTTCTCGGTCACATCGCGAAGCGCGCGCGACGACGACAGATTGCTCACCGTGGCCCCGGGAGTGTGTTGCAGAACATAGTCGGCAACAGCCACAAGCGTGTATTCCTCAACAAAGAACTCGCCGTTCTCCATGATTATCGCCAAGCGGTCAACATCGGGGTCGACCACAAATGCCACGTCGGCTTTGCCCTGCTTCATGTAGTCGCTAATCTGTGTCAAGTTCTCAGGTATCGGCTCCGGGGTATGGCCGAAGTTGCCTGTGGGGTCGCAGAAGTGTTTCACCGCCTTCTTCACGCCAAGACGCTCGAGCAGTTGCGGTATCGCCACACCGCCTATGCTGTTGACAGCATCGACGGCAACGGTGAAATCGGCTTTGCGTATGGCATCCACGTCAACCAGCTCAAGCGAGAGCACATGGTCGATATGACGGCGAAGATAGGTGTAGTTCTTCTGCTCGCGGCCCAAATGGTCAACATCGGCGTAGTCAAAGTCCTCGGCTTCGGCTATGCGAAGCACCTCCTTGCCCTCGGCATCGGTCAAAAACTCTCCGCGGCTGTTAAGCAGCTTAAGGGCGTTCCACTGGCGCGGATTATGGCTCGCGGTGATGATGATACCTCCGGCCGCGTTCTCCCACGTCACGGCGAGCTCGGTGGTGGGCGTAGTGGCCAAACCTATGTTCACCACATCGAAGCCCATTCCGGTCAAGGTGCCTACTACTGTGTTAAGCACCATGCGACCAGACAGACGCGCGTCGCGACCTACCACTATCACGTTGCTCTTCGACGCGTCCATCGTGCGACGGATAAACGTGGCGTAAGCGCTCGCGAACTTTACTATATCCAATGGCGACAAACCATCGCCCGCGCGGCCGCCTATCGTGCCGCGTATTCCCGAAATTGATTTAATAAGTGACATATCGTTTCTCGTTACTCGTTACTCGTTTTTCGTTACTTGTCCTCTCGTACACAAAAGTTATATTTGGCTCTTGAAATAGCGCACGTGATACATAAACGGCTGCACATAAGAGATCTCTTGCAGATAGCCGTACTGCGACTTTATCACCAGATTCACCTCGCAGTCGATGCCCAAGAAGTTCAACGGCATCTGCAAGCCGTAGCCCCATTGCGCCGACTCGACAAGGGTGTAGTTGTTATACACAAAGTGGCTGCTCGACAGCGCCATGTCCTGCTCGTTGCCGGCACCTTCCCATTTTCCGTTCTCGTGCCATTGTATCAGATTGTAGCGCATATAGCGGAAGTAGATGCGCTCTCCGGTCTTCGCCTTATTATTCTTCTTGTCGCCGGCCTTTATCACCTGCATATACACGTCGCCATTGTTGGTCAGCTTATAGTACGGCGCGTCCTCGCCCACCTCGAAGATTGAGTCCTCGGGGATATGATCCACCACTCGGTGGTCGGCAAGATAAGCGTTAGTAGCCCGACGCTCCGTGTTCAGCAGGTCGGCATAGCTCTCGCTTTTACTACATGCCACAAGCGGCATCAACAGAATCGCCACCATGGCGAGTGTCAGTGTCTTTATTACCTTCATTATCTATATCGGTTTTTATGTTTAATTTCTCAAATATCTCATCGTTGTCTCCATCGCAGGCAACAGGCGCAGGCAGTTCGGCAAGCATCCTGTGGAACACCGCCACGGCATCGTCCATCGGCCCGAAGAAGTCGCCTCCCGCGGCAAGCTCGTGTCCTCCGCCGTTGAAGTAGCGCGCGCATAACGTGTCCACTCTAAATCCTTTCTCGCAACGCATCGACACCTTCACGCAACGCTTATCCTCGCGCATAAACACGCTCCACGTCACGCCGGGAATCGACAGCGGCCTATTCACCAGTCCCTCGGTGTCGCCCTTGTGATAATCGTATTCCTCAAGTTCGGCGGCGGTAAGCACTATCAGTGCCACGCGATGGTCGGGATAAAGCTCCATCTTCTTGCTCAACGCATGGCCTTGCAGACGCAGGGCGTTCTCGGTGAACGTGTTCATGGCGCGATTATACAGCTCACCTTTGTCGATATCGTAGCGTAGCAGGTCGGCCACTATATAGTACAATTCGGGGTTCTCACTATTGTCGTGAATAAAGTTGCCGGTATCGGTCATCAGGCCCAGGTATAGAGCGCGGGCCACAAAGCGGTCGATATGCCGCTGCCATCCGCTCTGCACTATTATACGATACACCAGCTCGCACGTCGACGACATCTCGGGATAACTCATCCACAATTTAAACAGTTCCGTTTCCGGATCCTCGTGATGGTCAATCAAGATGCGAGGCGCGCGGCATGGTTCTATCACCTCGGCGAGCTTGTCGATGCGGTGCATAGAGTTGTAGTCGAGACAGAACACGAGGTCGGCGCGTTCAACAAGCACCGACGCGTGGTTGGGGTGCATCGAGTAGACTACCGGCCTTATTTCCTCCTCGGCGATAAACCGCAAATTCAACGGCAACTGATCAGGCAAAACCACGTTGGCATACTTGCCCAAGCGCCTCAACACGCCACATAGCGCCAGCGACGAGCCTATCGCGTCGCCATCGGGCGACAAATGGCACGTAACCACCACACTACGAGCCCGCTCGAGCATCTTTTCCAGACGCTCGATTTGCCACTCGGGTAACACGTTTTTTATCGTTGTCATCTCGTTTGCCTTTGTTTCAACCCGCAAAATTACTAATTTTTTCGACTTTAATGGCGCATTATACAATATTTTTTTGTACTTTTGCGGCAATTAAACAAGAATTAAGTTTTTTTATCCATTCACCGTAACCGATTTCAGGCGATGAAACAGATAACGAAAATAGTCCTCACGTTGGTGGCCATCATGGCGCTGGCGGTGCCCGCCGAGTCGCAAGTGCGCTTCGGACTAAAAGCGGGTCTCAATCTCAACAAACTACATCTCTCGCGGCGTCTGGGCGACGACCTCGTCAACAGCGACAACCGCGTGGGCTTCACGGGCGGCATCATCATGGAGGTAGTCCTTCCTGTGGCCGGGCTCGGCATCGACGCCTCGGCGCTCTACGCCCACCGTTCCGACCAACTAAGCACGTACTCCAACAGCGAGGTCATCAAGCGTGACTATATCTGCGTGCCGGTCAACCTGAAGTACAAGCTCACTCTGCCCGTAATCGGGCGCGTAATCAAGCCTTTCGCCACCACCGGGCCGGAGTTCCAGTTCCTTATCAAGGATAACTTCAAGGACATTGGCAACATTATCGAGGGGAAAAGCATGAGCGTGTCGTGGAACGTGGGATTCGGCATTGAGCTCTTGAGCCGCGTGCAAGTGCACGCCAGCTACGGCATAGGCCTGTCGAAAGCGCTCAAGACTGTGGGAATCGGCAACATCGACACCGACAAATATCAAAACGGCGGCAAAGACAACTATTGGACCGTAACCGCCGCCTACCTCTTCTGACGATAAAAAACAACCATTTTGAATTTAAAAAATAGACTATTTTGAATTTAAAAAATAGACCATTTTGAATTTTTAATTTATAATTTTTAATTTATAATTTAAATTGCGTACCTTTGCGGGTTGTAACAACGAAAATTCACTAAAAACATAACATAAAACGCTATAAAAGAATGTATCGCACTAACACTTGTGGTGAACTCCGACTTGCCAACGCAGGTCAAGTGGTAACTCTTGCCGGATGGGTGCAACGCACCCGCAAAATGGGCGGCATGACATTTGTCGACCTGCGTGACCGGTATGGTATAACTCAATTAGTTTTTGACGACTCCCGCGACGCCTCGCTCACCGATCGCGCCAACCACCTTGGTCGCGAATTCTGCATCCAGGCCTCGGGCACGGTGTGCGAACGCCAGAGCAAGAACCCCAATATGCCCACCGGCGACATCGAAATTCTTGCCGACAGCCTAAACGTGCTGAGTGAGAGCCTCACCCCGCCCTTCACCGTCGACGACAACACCGACGGCGGCGACGAGCTCCGCATGAAATACCGCTACCTCGACTTGCGCCGCCCGATCGTTCGCGCCAACCTCGAGTTGCGTCACCGCATGACAATCCTCATCCGCAACTTCCTCGACGCACGTCAGTTTATCGAGGTTGAGACGCCAATCCTCGTAGGCTCAACGCCTGAGGGCGCTCGCGACTTCGTGGTACCGTCGCGCATGAATCCCGGACAGTTCTACGCCCTGCCTCAGAGTCCGCAGACGCTCAAGCAACTGCTGATGGTGAGCGGCTTCGACCGTTACTTCCAAATCGCCAAATGCTTCCGCGACGAGGACCTCCGCGCCGACCGTCAGCCGGAATTCACGCAAATCGACTGCGAGATGAGCTTCGTCGAGCAAGACGATGTGCTCGACATCTTCGAGGATCTCGCACGCTACCTCTTCAAGGAGGTGCGCAATGTCGACCTTCCCGCCAAACTGCGCCGCATGACGTGGCACGAGGCTATGAAGCTGTACGGCAGCGACAAACCCGATTTGCGTTTCGGCATGACGTTCGTTGAACTGATGGACACGCTCAAGCTCGGCAAATTCGCCGTATTCGACAGTGCGGCCTACATTGGCGGCATTCGCGTTGAGGGTTGCGCCGGCTACAGCCGCAAGCAGCTCGACGCTCTCACCGAGTTCGTAAAGTCGCAACAGGTGGGCGCCAAGGGACTCGTCTACGTGAAATACAACGAGGACGGCACTGTCAAGAGCAGTGTCGACAAGTTCTACTCCGCCGACGACCTCCAAGCGCTCAAGCTCAAGATGGGAGCCGCCGACGGCGACCTCGTGCTCATCCTCAGCGGCGACAACGCCAACAAGACGCGCGTTCAGCTCAGCCAGCTGCGACTCAAGCTCGGCGACGAGCTGGGACTCCGCGACCCCGACCGCTTCGAGTGCCTGTGGATTGTCGACTTCCCGCTGTTTGAGTGGAGCGACGAGGAGCAACGCCTCATGGCCGTACACCACCCCTTCACGCTGCCAAACCCCGACGATATTCCTTTGCTCGACGAGCACCCCGAGCAGGTGCGCGCCGTGGCCTACGACTTCGTGTGCAACGGCATTGAGGTGGGCGGCGGCAGCCTCCGTATCCACGACGGCAAGCTGCAAGAGAAGATGTTCAAAATTCTCGGCTTTACGCCCGAACGCGCTCAGGCGCAATTCGGCTTCCTGATCAACGCGTTCAAGTATGGCGCGCCACCCCACGCCGGTCTCGCCTTCGGTCTCGACCGCTTCGTAGCCATCATGGCGGGACTCGACAGCATTCGCGATTGCATCGCTTTCCCGAAGAACAACAGCGGACGCGACGTAATGCTCGACGCTCCGGGCTATCTCGAGCCGGGACAACTCGAAGAGCTCAACCTCAAGGTGACACTCGACGAGAAACAGTAATCAGCTATCGGCTACCGCATAATGAAGATACGTGAAATAATCGATGCCATTGAGGCTTACGCCCCGCTCGACCTGCAAGAGGAGTGGGACAACTCGGGCATACAGCTCGGCTGTGCCGACGATGATGTAAAAGGGGTGCTGCTTTGCACCGATGTGCGCGATGAAATCCTCGACGAAGCCATCGAACGCGGCGCCAACCTCATCGTCTCCCACCACCCGCTCATCTTCCACCCGCTCAAGAAGATTGCCGGGCGTAACTACATCGAGCGCATTGTGGCTCGAGCCATAAAGCACGACATCACCATCTACGCGGCGCACACCAACATGGACGCGGCGCTCGGCGGTGTCAACCATAAGATGGCGAGCAAGCTCAGCCTGGTGGACGTGGAGCCGCTCGACACCCTGGGCGTGGTGGGCAACTTGCCCGAGCCCGAGCCGGCAATCGACTTCCTGCGCCGCGTCAAGGACACCTTCGAGGTCGAAACCATGCGTTACAGCGGAGTGATTGACGGCATTACTGTAAGCCGCGTGGCAATGTGCGGCGGCTCAGGCTCGTTCCTCAAACGTAAGGCAATCGAGGCCGGGGCCCAAGTGTTTATCACAGGTGACTGTAAGTACCACGAATTTATGGGCGACGAGCGGCGAATAATTCTCGCCGACATCGGGCACTGGGAAAGCGAACATTTCACAAAAGAGATATTTCTTGACATTATTAACAAAAAAAATCCTACCTTTGCAGTCGATTTTGCGCGTAATGAGCATAATCAACTGAACTATCTATAACAATATCAACATTTTATGGCAACAACAACACCAACCAAAGACGTAAAAGAACTTACAGTAGAGGAGCGACTCGAAGCCCTATACAAGTTGCAAACCATCCTGTCGGAGATCGACCGTATTCGCACCCTGCGCGGCGAACTTCCGCTCGAGGTTCAAGACCTTGAGGACGAAGTGGAAGGTCTCACAACGCGTATCAACAACTTTAAAGAGGACATCGCGCGCTGCAACGATTCGCTCAAGCACCAAGCCACAGCTATCGATCAGGCTAACGCAATGATTGCGAAATACGAGTCGGACCAGAACGATGTACGCAACAACCGCGAGTTCGACTTCCTCACCAAAGAGATTGAGTTCCAAAAACTTAACATCGAACTTGCCGAAAAGAAGATTGGTGAGGCAAAACGCCAAATCGACTACGTCAATACCAACATCGCCGCATCGCAAGAGCAACTCGACGAGCGCCGTCACCTTCTCGACGAGAAGAAGAGCGAGCTCGACGAAATCATCAACGAGACTCGTCAGGACGAGGAGAAGTCGCGCGAGAAAGCTAAGCGTATCGAGAAGAAACTGGCCGAAGCCGATCCTCGTCTGCTCAACGCCTTCAAGCGCATCCGCAAGAACGCCCGCAACGGCCTCGGTGTAGTGTACGTGCAACGCGACGCCTGCGGTGGTTGCTTCAACCGTATCCCGCCTCAACGCCAGATGGAGATCAAGATGCGTAAGAAGATCATCGTGTGTGAGTACTGTGGACGCATCCTCATCGACCCCGCCATCGCCGGCATCAAAGAGGAAGTGAAGAAAGAGGTCAAGAAAGAGAGCAAGCGCTCGCGTAAGACCAAGGAGTAAGCACTCCACGCCTCTCCACCACCCTACCCTTGCCATAAAAGTAGAATATATTACCGCGCCCCGCTGCGGGCGCCAATATACAGCAACTCAAAAGCAGGAGCAGCCCGCCGCCTTACCGCCCCGGGCCGCTCCTCGTTTTACCCTCCCCCCTCTCTCACACCACCAAACCACACAACTTCCAAAGAATTGTTCTTTTAGCCCGGAACTTTCAACTACAAATTTCACAAATTGAACAAATTTTACATTTTTTGGGCAGGCAAACAGTGGTTGACCTGATAAATAAAAAAGTTGCTTAATAGTTGTTTCCAAGTTGTTGTATAACGTCCGCAAAACCGCTCGCAAAACCGTCAGAAAACCGCCGACTATACGCCAAACCGCATTTTTCATTATTAATTTTTAATTTATAATTTAAAATTTGTACCTTTGCGGCCGAAAAAACAATTAAATTGATATTTTCTTATGAAGAAAGGATTATTTCTGGTAGCGGGAGCGCTGGTTGCACTCTGCGCTGTGGCCGAAGAGCCAAAGGTAATTATCCCCGATAGCACGGGGTTTAAGTTTACCGATGTCAAGGTGATTAAAACGACGCCTGTCAAGGATCAAAACAAGAGCGGAACATGCTGGTGCTACTCCACCAACACATTCTTCGAGGACGAGATACTGCGCAAGACCGGTAAGCAGGTTCACCTGAGCGAGGGCTTCGTGGTGTATCACTGTTATCTCGACAAGGCCATCAAATACATCCGCATGGACGGCCGCATCAACTTCGCCGAGGGCGGTAGCGCCATCGACGTGCCTTACGTTTGGAAAAACTACGGCATGGTGCCCAACGAGGTGTACACCGGCATGGTGAACGGCGACAAGAAGTTTGCTACCGCCGAACTCACCGACGCTCTCTCGGGCTACGTGAACGTGATCAACAAGAACCAGATGAAGAAGCTCTCGCCCGCTTGGGTAAAGGGTTTCAAGGGCATTCTCGACGCATATATGGGCGAGCTGCCCGAGAAATTCAAGTGGGAAGGCAAGGAATACACGCCGCAGAGCTATGCGGCATCGCTGCCCATCAACCTCGACGACTACATCAGCGTGACCTCGTTCACTCACCACAAGTTCTATGAGCCATTTATGCTTGAGGTGGCCGACAACTGGCTGTGGAGCAGCTCGATGAATGTGCCCCTCGACGATATGAAGGCCATCGTCGACTATGCCCTCGACAAGGGCTATCCCATCGCATGGGGCGCCGACGTGAGCGAGAAGGGTTTCAAGTGGCGCAAGGGCTACGCCCTGCTCGTAAAAGAGAAGGACGAGAACGACCTGAGCGGCACCGACCGCGAGCGCTGGGAACAGCTTAGCGACAAGGATCGCGAGGAGGAAAAGTGGGAGATCAAGGGCCCGTGCCCCGAACTCGACGTCACTCAAGAGAGCCGCCAGCTCGGCTTCGACAACAAGGAGACCACCGACGACCACGGCATGGTAATCGTAGGCAAGGCCGTCGACCAGGAAGGCAACAAATACTATAAGGTGCAGAACAGCTGGGACACCAACCAACTGTATCACGGCTTCTTCTACGTGAGCGAGAAATACTTCCTCGCCAAGACGATGAACATCTACCTCAACAAGGAAGCCATCCCCGCCGCCATCGCAGCCAAATTCAAGAAGTAAAGATTACACTTATCACACTACTAATATCGGCAATGCTTAGCACTGTAAGCATTGCCGATATTGTTATATCCATACACAATCAGAACGGTTTGCGGTATTTATCGTTGGGATCGTCGTCGATTATACTCAGGTAGCTTGCGTAACGCGATTGGCTGATGAGCGACTGCTCAACGGCGTCGCGCACGGCGCATCCGGGCTCGTGGGTGTGGGTGCAATTATTGAAGCGGCAGTCTTTCGACACGGCGAAGATTTCGGGAAAATAGTGCGCCACCTCACTCCGCTCAAAGTCGATGGTACCGAAGCCTTTCACTCCCGGCGTGTCAATCAGGTGCCCGCCGTCGGGCAGGTCGAGCATCTCGCTGAAGGTGGTGGTGTGCATTCCGGTGTGATGAGCTTGCGACACGTCGCCCACCCGCAGCTCGGCGCCGGGTATCAGGCAGTTGATGAGGGAGCTCTTGCCCACACCGCTATTGCCGCTCAGCAGGGTGGTGCGGCCGTTTAGCAGCCCTCGCAAGTTGTCGAGCCCCTCGCCGGTGAGCGTGGAGGTGGTGACCACGGTGTAGCCTATCGAGCGATAGAGGTAGCACACGGCGTCGAGCAGCTCGCGCTCCTCGGTGGCAGTGAGCAGGTCAATCTTGTTAAACACCACTATCGCCGGCACGTTGTAGGCCTCGGCGGTGGCGAGAAAGCGGTCGATGAACGTGGTGTTGGTGGCGGGATTTACCAGTGTGGCCACCAGCATGGTAAGGTCGAGGTTGCTGCCTATTATCTGAAACTCGCGCGAGAGATTGCTCGCCCGGCGGATGATCTAGTTGCGCCGCGGCGCGATGGCCGTGATAAACGCCGTGCCGTCGGGCTTGAGTTCGAGAGTTACCTCGTCGCCCACCGCCACGGGATTGGTGCAACGGAAGCCCTTGAGCCTGAAGTTTCCTTTGATTTTGCAGTTTAAGAGCTCGCCGGCGGTGGTCCGCACCACCTGCCAGCTTCCCGTATTCTTCACCACAACGCCTTGCATGACTCTTGACTTTACTTTTGCCGGGCAGTGCGAGCGAGCTCAAACAACGCCACCGGCAGGTGGCAATAGCCGTCGGGATTCTTCTCGAGATAATTCTGATGATAGTCCTCGGCGCGATAGAAGTTGCTCAGCGGCAAGACTTCCACAACGAGCGGCTTGTAGTATTTTGCCTCTTCGCGCGCCACGCGGGCTGTGATTAGCGGCAGGTCGTCGGGCTCAACATAGTAGATGCCGATGCGATACTGCGTTCCTTCGTCCTCGCCCTGCTTGTTGAGGCTCGTAGGGTCGATGGCAAGAAAATACATATCGAGCAGAAATTCGAGTCCCACCACCGCCGGGTCGTAGGTGATGTGAACCGCCTCGGCATAGCCGGTGGTGTCGGTGCACACTTGCGGATAAGATGG
>JAFVDY010000167.1 GCA_017478265.1 Muribaculaceae bacterium
AGCCGGCACCTCACCACAGCTGCCCCGCCAGCGACAAGCCTGGCAAATCGCCCACCTGCTAATCGTCTCGCGTCACTTCACCGCTAAAGATTAATCGCTCAAATTTTGGGATCAGCTAACGATATATAAAAACAACTTAAACAACAAATAAACAACTCTTTTATTTTTTGTCAACGAATTGGGCGAAGAAATTTTAAACTACAAATTAAACAAATTAGACATATTAATACTTTTATCAGCTTTAGAAACATAAATGAATAATATTTTATTTCAATGAGTGCCATACTTACAATTCTGCTCCTTATTCTCTCCAATATATTTATGACCTTGGCTTGGTACGGCCACTTGAAACTCAGCGAGATGGGCGTTTCGAGCGGCTGGCCGCTATGGCTGGTTATTATCTTCAGTTGGGGTATAGCCCTGTTTGAGTACTCGCTGCAAGTGCCGGCCAACCGCATCGGTTATATGGGCAACGGCGGCCCATTCTCGCTCATCCAGCTAAAGGTGATACAAGAGGTGATTTCGCTCAGCGTGTTCACCATAGTGGCAATGTGTCTGTTCAAGGGCGAGAGTTTCCATTGGAACCACTACCTGTCGTTCGCCCTGCTCATTGCCGCAGTCTATTTCGCTTTCAAATAACGTTTTCAAGAGTATCGTCATGACAGAAATCAACAATAGCATAATCAAGCTGGTATCGTCGCTGGCAATGAAGAAATATCGCGACCGCGAAGGCCTGTTTGTGGCCGAAGGATGGAAATGCGTTCGCGACACATGGGGCGCGTTTCGCTGCCGCTATCTTATCGCCACCAAGCAGTGGTACGAGAAATTCGGCACCGCCGATCACTACGAAAGCCTTGTGATAGCCAACAAGGGTCAGATGGCGCGCATATCGCAGTTCAACACGCCCAGCGACGTGCTCGCCGTGTACGAGATCGAGCGCCCGGAGGTTGATGCTAAGCTGGTGGACCGCAGCCTAAACATAGTACTCGACAATATTCAAGACCCTGGTAATCTTGGCACCATAGTGAGGCTTGCCGACTGGTTTGACATCCCCTATATCTTCTGCAACGAGTCGACCGTCGACATCTACAACCACAAGGTGGTGCAGGCCACCATGGGAGCTATCGCCAACGTAAAAGTGATTTATACCGACCTTGAGCAGTTGCTCGACGAGCACCCGTCGCTGCCTGTGTACGGCACCTTTCTCGACGGCGACAACCTGTTCACGGCCAAAGTTGAGCGGCGAGCATTCGTAATGTTCGGCAACGAAGGTCAAGGCATCTCGCCCCGCCTTGCCGCACGCGCTACCCGCCGCCTGCTCATCCCCGCCGCGAGCCCCCACCACGCGAGCGACAGCCTGAATGTCGGCACCGCCGCCGCCATCACCCTCGCCCGCTTCGCCACAGAGTAACCAATTCTGATTTATAAGGTATAATACTTTTTATTTTCAAGCTATTTATTTAACGAATTTTCCAATCCAAAATAATTTAAATTAACAATTTATATTCATAACCTCACACAATTGCATAATAGCAGATGTTCTAATCTGCACAAAACTTACAAATCTACTATTAACATTATACTTTCGCAACAGATGATATTCTCTGAAAATCATTAAATATTGTTAACAACAACGCGAAAGTTTGGCTATTAATTTTTTCATTTTTAAATTTGCAGAAATTCTACCAAAAATAATAATATGGAAACCATCAATGTCATTACTCATGTCTGACGCAAACGGGAAAGTCGCAAGCCCTTCCTTGAAAGAGATAAGTGGAAATACATTTATATAAAAAATTTCGGCTATGATGAAACGATATATACATTTAACCTTATTCATGCTCATTACAGTTGAAACTTTATTTGCAGTGGAGCCAACTGGAACGCTGCCGGTAATGTATGTGACGACTGCCGGTGGAGTTGAGGTTACATCGAAAGAGGATTATCTTGATGGTAACTATTATATGGTGGCAAACGGATATGAGCAACTGAGCGACATAGGTAGTGCCGACAAGCCTTTGCCGCTGCAAATACGCGGACGCGGGAATTATACTTGGACCAACTTCGATAAGAAGCCATTCCGGCTGAAACTCAATAAGAAAGCCGACTTGATGGGTACCGGAGCGAGCAAGCACTACTGCCTGCTTCCGCATTGCGACGACTATTACGCCTATCTGCGCAACACCGTAGGCTTCGAGCTCAGCCGCCGCATAGGGCTTGCTTGGACACCGAGCCAAGTGCCGGTTGAGTTGGTGCTCAACGGCGACTACCGCGGACTTTATTTCCTCACCGAGCAGATAAAGGTGGCGACCAACCGCGTCAATATCACCGAACAAAACGACCTCGAAACCGACCCGTCGCTCATCACCGGCGGCTGGCTGATGGAAATCGACAATTATTGGGAGGAAGGACAGCTGCATGTGGTGGACGCGACCGGCACCAAGCTGCTGATCAACATCGCCCCAAAAAGCCCGGAGGTGCTATCGACAAAACAATATAACTACATGTACTCACGGCTGTATAAAATCGACAGTCTGATAAAGGTGAACGACAAAGCCGATGTGAAATGGGAACAATATATCGACATCGACACCCTCGCCTGCTTTTATATCGTAAACGAACTGATGGACAACATCGAGGCCTTTCACGGGAGTTGCTGGATACACAAGGAGCGAGGCGACGACACGAAATTGCTGTTCGGTCCTGTGTGGGACTTCGGCAACGCCTTCTCGCGCGAGGTTGACCAGCAAGACGTGATCTATCGTCTCGACGGCGAGTGGAAAGGCAAATATTCCGCCACATGGATTAAGGATATTGTGCGTTTCCCACGGTTCGTGGATTGCGTGAAGCGACACTGGAACGCGTTCTATAACGAAGGCCTTACCGACATTGACAGCTTCACCGCCAACTTCCACAGCACAATCGCTACCGCCGCAGCCGCCGACGCTGAACGGTGGCCCGCATTGGCACCCGACTTTGCCGCACGCGACGAGTTTCTGCGGCGCTACCACTCCAAAGTAGCCTTTCTCGACAAGCGCTGGAACTACAACTCTACTATCGACGACATCGACAGCGACGACGCTAACGCGCCTTATACCGTAACCGACGCCATGGGCCGCATCGTGTACAGCGGCACAACACTGCCCGCCGACCTGCCTCGCCGGCAGCTACTCATCATACGCCACGGCAATACCGTAAGCAAACGAATCTACCGATAGTCCGTTACTCGTCTATCGTCTATCGTCTATCTTTTCTCTTTGCCAACTTCGTTAAAATTCGCATAATTCGCCGACATAATTTTCAGAGTAAATTCGCCGACTGTTCGCCGACAAATGTTGGGGTAAAATCACTTTTTTCATTATTCATTTCTCTTGTTTCGCTGAAAAGTTGTAAATTTGCAGGTTTTTAAACGACAAAGGAGAAAATGGACTTTGATTCGATAGTATATTTATTGATGGTGGTGGCATCGCTGGCGCTGTTTGAGCGAATGGTGATGTGGGACTCGAAAGCCCTGCAAATCAATTCGTTCAGTAACCCTCGCTATCGCGAATGGATGCAGAAGACCGACGAGTGGACCTCGCTCAAACGCCTTACACCCATAGCTGTAATCTTCCTCATGCTCGGCATCGCCAAATGGGGCACATTGGTAGCGCTCATCGCCGTAGTGGCCATTGTGGCGGTGGTGATAACGCTTTTCCGCTCGGCTCCCGCCGGAGCGGGCAAGATTGCAGGCAGGGTGTCGAAGCTCTACTCCGTCACAATACTTGTGGCCCTCATCCCGCTATCGATTGGCAACTTCCTGATGATGCGCAACAGTATGCCGGCTCTCGACATTCTGTTCTACCTCGTGATTGCCCTTCAGTTGCTCTCGCTCGCCAGCCCGTGGCTGGTGCAAGGCGTAAATAAACTATAACAGACAAAACAGATAATAACCGAATATGAAATTTAACGAGTATAACAAGTTTAACCTGTCGGATGTCAACAAGAACATCCTGAAGTTGTGGGACCAAGAGAACGTGTTCCACAAGAGTATTGACGAGCGCGAGGGTGCTCCCTCGTTTGTGTTTTACGAAGGCCCGCCCAGTGCCAACGGCATGCCCGGCATCCACCACGTGATGGCGCGCACGCTCAAGGACATAGTGTGCCGCTACAAGACGATGCGCGGCTACAAAGTGCTGCGCAAAGCCGGCTGGGACACCCACGGCTTGCCCGTTGAACTTGGCGTGGAGAAAGCGTTGGGCATCACCAAGGAGGATATCGGTACCAAAATTAGTGTGGACGACTACAACGCCACCTGCCGCAAAGAGGTGATGAAATACACCCACGAGTGGGAAGAATTGACCCATAAGATGGGTTACTGGGTGGATATGAAAAATCCCTATATCACCTACAAGAACAGCTATATCGAGAGCCTCTGGTGGCTGCTTAAGCAGCTCTACAACAAAGGCTTACTATATAAGGGCTACACCATTCAGCCCTACTCGCCCGCCGCAGGCACCGGCCTTAGCAGCCACGAGCTGAACATGCCCGGCTGCTACCGCGACGTCAAGGATCAGACCGCCACGGCGCAGTTCAGCGTCACCGACGACGGCAACGCCCTGGTAGAAAAAATCAAAGCCGCCGCCGACGCGCGCTTCGCCTCCAACATCAACATCATAGCCTGGACCACCACGCCGTGGACCCTGCCGAGCAACACGGCATTATGTGTAGGCCCCAAAATCGACTACGTGGCGGTAGAGAGCTTCAACCCCTACACGGGCGAGCCCGCTGTCTACATCCTCGCCAAAGCACGCCTCGAGGCTTACTTCAAGAGCGAAGGCGCCGAACTCCCGCTCGACGGCTACAATAAGGGCGACAAAGTGATTCCCTTCCGCATCATCGCCGAGATGAAGGGTGCCGACCTGGTGGGAATGCGTTACCGCCAGCTCTTCCCGTGGGTGAAGCCTGTGGAACTGATTGACGGCGAACTCAGAGGCAACGACAACGGCTTCCGCGTGATTCCGGGCGACTACGTGACCACCGACGACGGTACGGGCATCGTTCACATCGCGCCCACCTTCGGCGCCGACGACGCCAACGTGGCACGCGCCGCCGGAGTGCCCGCGCTATATATGATTAATCGCAAGCGCGAGACACGTCCTATGGTCGACTTTAGCGGCAAATACTTCCTGATTGACGACCTTGATCCGGAGTTCGTAAGCAAATTTGTCGACGTTGACCTCTACAAGGAATACGCCGGCGCGTGGGTAAAGAACGCCTACAACCCGAAATACACCGTCGATGGGAAATACGACGAGGCCGCGGCCAACAAGGACGAGGATCTGAACGTGTATCTCTGCATCAAGATGAAGCAGGCGGGCGTTGCGTTCAAGATTGAGAAACACGTCCACAACTATCCGCACTGCTGGCGCACCGACAAGCCCGTGCTCTACTATCCGCTCGACAGCTGGTTTATCCGCTCGACGGCATGCAAGGAGCGTATGGTGGAACTCAACAAGACCATCAACTGGAAACCGGAGCACACCGGCAGCGGGCGCTTCGGCAAATGGCTTGAGAACCTCAACGACTGGAACCTGAGCCGTAGCCGCTATTGGGGCACACCACTTCCCATCTGGCGGAACGACGACGGCGAGGAGAAATGCATCGGCTCAATCGAGGAACTGTACAACGAGATTGAGAAGAGCGTCGCAGCCGGAGTAATGACAAGCAACCCCTACAAGGACAAAGGTTTTGTTCCGGGCGACTATAGTGAGGAGAATTACAACAAAATCGACATCCACCGCCCCTATGTGGACGATATTCTACTCGTGAGCGACACCGGCAAGGTGATGAAGCGCGAGCTCGACCTGATAGACGTGTGGTTTGACAGTGGCGCCATGCCTTACGCCCAACTTCACTACCCGTTTGAGAATAAGGAGATGGTCGACAACGGCACCTTCTACCCGGCCGACTTCATTGCCGAGGGCGTGGATCAAACTCGCGGCTGGTTCTTCACGTTGCACGCCATAGGCACGATGGTGTTCGACAGCATCGCCTACAAGAACGTGATTTCCAACGGCCTCGTGCTCGACAAGAACGGCAACAAGATGAGCAAGCGACTTGGCAACGCCGTAGACCCGTTCGGCGCCATCGAGAAGTATGGTACCGACCCTTTGCGCTGGTACATGATCAGCAACTCAATGCCCTGGGACAACCTCAAATTCGACACCGCGGGCGTTGAGGAAGTGAGCCGCAAGTTCTTCGGTACGCTCTACAACACTTACTCGTTCTTCGCCCTCTACGCCAACGTTGACGGTTTCGACCCGCACACGGCGCGCCAAGTGCCTCTGGCCGAGCGTCCTGAGATTGACCGCTGGATAATCTCGCTGCTCAACAGCCTCGTGGCTGAGGTGACGGCACAACTTGAGGACTACGAGCCCACCCGCGCCGCTCGCGCCATCAACGACTTCGTGGGCGAGAACCTCAGCAACTGGTATGTGCGCCTTAACCGCAAGCGTTTCTGGGGTGGCGAAATGGACGACGACAAGATCGCGGCTTATCTCACGCTATATCAATGCCTCGAGACCGTGGCACGCCTCATGGCGCCGATCGCGCCTTTCTACAGCGATATGCTGTATCGCGACCTCACCGGCAGCAACGCCTCGGTACACCTCGCTTTCTTCCCCACAGCCGACGAGGCCGTAATCGACAAGGCTCTCGAGCAACGAATGGAAATAGCGCAGAAAATCACCTCGATGGTGCTCGCGCTCAGGCGTAAAGAGAACCTCAAGGTGCGCCAACCGCTCACCTCGATTATGGTGCCCGTGGCCGACGACAGCCAGCGCGACGCGATTAACGCCGTGGCGGAATTGATTACCACCGAGGTTAACGTCAAGGAAATCAAGCTCGTGGCAGGCGACGCCGGCATCCTTGTAAAGAAGGTGAAGCCCAATTTCAAGGCGCTCGGCCCGAAGCACGGCAAGAACATGAAAGCCGTGGCCGCGGCGCTCACCACGCTCTCGCAGCCGCTCATCAACCAATTTGAGAAAGACGGACGCATCGAGCTTGACATCAACGGCGACAAGGCCGTGGTCGATCTGGTGGACGTCGAAATCATCAGCGAGGACATCCCCGGCTGGCTCGTGGCCAACGACGGCAGCCTGACCGTGGCGCTCGACATCACCGTCACGCCCGAGTTGCAACTCGAGGGCATGGCCCGCGAGCTCGTCAACCGCATCCAAAACGTGCGTAAGAGCAAGAACTTTGAAATCACCGACAAGGTGACGGTCACCATCGCTCCCGACGAGCGTACCGACCAAGCGGTGGCCACTCATGCCGACTACATCGCGCGGCAGGTGCTCGCGACAGCTATCAACGTGGCAGCTGTCGACGGCGACGACGCTATCGACCTCGACATGGACGGCTGGACGCTTAAGGTGAAGGTGGACAAAGCATAGTTTCGCAACACAATTACTCTAAAAACTATAAGCATTATGAACGAAAACAAAAAGCGCTACAGCGACGAGGAGCTGCAAGAATTCAAGCAGCTTATCCTCAGCAAAATCGAGACAGCCAAGCAGAACTACGACCTGCTTATGTCGCGAATAATGAAGGACGAGAGCGACCCGGGATTCAAGGTGCTCGAGGAAGGTGCCGCCACCAGCGAGAAAGAGGAAGCCAGCCAGCGCGCGGCGCGACAGCTCGACTTCATCAAGAAGCTGCAAGGGGCACTCATCCGCATCGAGAACAAGACCTACGGCATTTGCCGCGTTACCGGGAAGCTCATTCCCAAGGAGAGACTGATGGCGGTGCCACACACCACCCTCTCGGTGGAAGGTAAGGAAATCGAACAGCAACGGAAAGGACGTTGATGAAACGATTATCCAACGCGTCGCTCGCGGCGATAATCATCGCCGTGGTTATTATCATCGACCAAGCCGTGAAGATTTGGGTCAAGACCCATTTCTTCTACGGCGAGGCGGTCGATGTAACCTCGTGGTTCAAAATCCAATTTATCGAGAACAATGGCATGGCCTTCGGCATGGAGTTGGGCAGCAAGCTGTTGCTCACATGGTTCCGCATCATAGCCGTAGCCGCGTTCTGCTACTACCTCTACAAGATACGCAACCGCGCCGACCTGCCTCGGGGCTACGTGGCGTGCATCGCGCTCATCACCGCCGGCGCGTTGGGCAACGTGATTGACTGCATTGCCTACGGCGTGATTTTCGACGACCCGGCGCCAACCCAAGTGGCGCAGTTCCTGCCACCGGAGGGCGGCTACGCCACGCTGTTCAACGGCAAAGTGGTAGATATGCTCCATTTCCCGTTGTGCAGCTGGACATGGCCCGAATGGATGCCGATTGTAGGGGGCGACCACTTCGAGTTCTTCCAACCCATCTTCAACATCGCCGACGCATGCCTGAGTTGTAGCGTGATAGCGCTCATCCTCTTCTATAGCAAGCATCTACTCACCACCGACGACGATAAGGACAAAGCGAGCGACAAAGTGGCTGAAAAGACCTCGAGCGAAGCCTCCGGCGTCGACGAGTAACAACCACAGCGCTGAATAAAAACAATTTGCATGAATTTCGCCAATAAGATATTAAGCCTCGCGCTATTAGCTCTTGTCGCGCTCACCGCCTGCGACAAGGCGCCCGACGGTGTCATCAAGGAAAGCAAGATGGCACCGCTCATGGCCGACCTCACCGTGGCCGAGGCTTATATCGACAGCCACCCGAGCCAGTTTGCCACCGACAGCTCACGCATGATGATTAAGCAGTCGGTGATGATGCGGCACGGCGTCACTCTCGAGCAATACGAGCACTCGCTCGACTGGTACGGCCACAACCTCGAAATCTACACCAAAGTGACTGAGGAAGCCGTCAAAATTGTCGACGAGCGCCTTAAGAAGCAAGAGGGCGACCTGGGCCACGACCTTGAGCGGCGACTGGCCGACAACAAGGCGAGCCACGCGGGCTCGCGACCGATTTACCCCGCCAACGGTGACACGGCCAACATCTGGCGGCAGCCGCCCACCTGGGCGCTCACGGGAGGTATGCGCAGCGGTGCCATCACCTTCGATCTGCCACCCTCGGGCGACAGCCAAAAGGGCGACCGCTACTGCCTCAACTTCAAGCTCAACGCCGCCGGCAACAAATTCAACGTGCTGCTGGCAGTGGACTACAACGACGGCACCACCTCGTTTATGCATCGAGGTTCGTGTATGGAAGGCTGGGCCGACTACATCCTGCAGACCGACAGCGCCCGCACCATACGGCGGGTGTACGGCTACATCGGCTACAACATCAAGCCCTCGTCAATCGCGTTTGTCGACAGCATACAGCTGATACGCACACGCCTCAACCGCAACACTTACAGCACCTACACCGTGCAACGCTTCCTCGGCAAGCAGCCCGAAGCCGGCAAGCCCGCGACAGTCAACTCGCCCGCCACAGCGCCAGCCACGGCTCCCCCCACGGCCCCCGGGCGCAAGCCACTGCCGCCGCGTAGCGACCGCCGCCTATAACCCCTTACCCCCTGCAATGCGCCGATTTATCACCAACTACCTGTTCGCTCCCGCACTCGACGCTTCCGGGCAATGGCGACTATACATCAACCACATCGCCACGCTCGACAGCAAAGGGAACATCGTCGCTATCACCCCTTTCGACCGCGAGCTGCCCAACACACGCCACTACCCTACCCCAATCGCACTCGCCCCCGTAGGCACTGACCACGAACTCATCGCCCGCATCATCCGCGACGCTGCCTCGCCCGCCGACGCCCTCCGCACTCTCAATGCCACAACTCCGCCGACAACGACAAAGAAGCCGGTTGAGATCTTGCCAATCTGACCGACACAATCTTAGAAGACACAGAAAATCAACTATCTGCCGCCCGAAAGCAGACTGCAAACGCGTGGCAAATAGCGCTTGAGCAACATATACGTGCCTACGCACGCCAATATCGTAAGAGCCGGCACAACAAAATAAAATATCAGCATCGCGAAATAATTATCGCCCGGAAGATGCGACACCTTGAACACCACCACGCCCAACTGACGCAATAGCAGATAATGCAGAGCAAACACGAAGAAACTGCTCGAAGTCAAAGTCTTATTAATCGACTTACCTTTCTCGACCAGCCACGAGGCCACGACGAAGGCCGAAAGCACGCCAAGCAAAATCACAGCGTAATGATAATAAGAATAATATGCCCCATGTGTATCAACAATCAACGCGTCGACAACAGCCAGCGGCCAGTATACCAGCGGCATATACTTGAAATAACGACGCATCTCCAATATCAAATTCTTGCGATTGACACTGAAGTAAGCACCTATTGAGAAATGGAACAGCGCGATGCTGAACAGATAGAGATAGCACTCGTGGGTGAACGTCGCCGACGTCAGATACCACATCACACCCGCGGCTGCCACGAACCACAGCTTCAGCTTCTTCACACACCAATAAATCAAGGGCGAGATAATTACCATCACTATCAAATCGCGCAAATACCATAGCGGGGTGTTGTAAGGATAAATCTCGGTGGGGGCGGTGCCCGAGGGAGTTACAATTATACTGCCGTTATTGCTCTTATCGATAAAGGTGTTGATAACACGCTCCACTGTGAACTTCAGCTCAAACGGGCTGCCGAGCGACGACAAGCCGGACAGACAGCCCTTCATCTGCCACAAGACGGCCAAGATGTTCCACAAGATGAACGGCACAAGCAACGTCATGGCGCGGCTCTTGAGCTTACGCACATACATCTCACGACTGAAATCCGCCTTATAGAAGAACAAAAAGCCGGATATAATGTAGAACGTAGGCACAGCAATGCGAGCCGCCACATTCGACAGGAAATTGATAATAAAACAATACCAGCCGGGGCCGTTGGCACCTTGCTCAACGCCGCCGACGGCGAACCCGTCGACAATATTGAAGTGGATAAACACTACCGCCACAGTAAGCGGGAAACGCAGGAAATTTATCGTCTTTGACAACAATTGCTCGCCATCCATCATATCTTGATATTAAAAATTTCAACAATAAACGGCTGCAAAGTTACGCATTTTTCAGCAAACCGGCACTCTTTTAGCGACTGAAATCATTTTTTAGGATTTGGCACTATTCGTCGCTGTCGGCAGACATGAGCCACAGGGGTTGCAACGCGGCTTTCTCCTCGCGCTCACGTTTCGCCCGCTCGCGCTCAGCCTCCGCCTCGCTCTGCAAGCACAGTCTCTCCGCCCTGCGCCGAGCCGCATCGCGCCGCGCCTTCCCGCTCACCGCGTCCCATATCCTCTTCAGCACATTACCCATCTCCGTTGCTCGTTGCTTGTTTTCCACTACTCGTTGCTCATTGTTGGGGTTGGAGGCGGGCGATGACGTGGGTGAGGGAGGTGTGCCAGTGGGGGATGGTGAGGGCGTAGGTGGCTTTGATGAGGGATTTGTCGAGGACGCTGTAGTGGGGGCGGCGGGCGGGGGTTGGGAACTCGTCGGTGAGGCATGGCGAGACAGGGGTGTTGATGCCGGCGAGGCGCAGGGCGGCTACGGCGAAGTCGTACCACGA
>JAFVDY010000168.1 GCA_017478265.1 Muribaculaceae bacterium
CGCTCGCGGGCGCTGCGACGTGGTGTTGAAAAACCGCCAGACCATCTACGTGCTCGAGCTGAAGATTGACGGCTCGGCCACGGTAGACGACGCTCTGGCCCAAATCAACGAGCGGGACTACCTGATTCCCTACTGGAACGACAAGCGCCACAAGGTGAAAGTGGGCGTGGTGGTCGACCCCGATGCCCGAACCATAAAAGAGTGGAAAACAGAAAACGAATAACAGAGAAACGAAAAAACAAAAAACGAACAACGAGAAATGAGTGACGTCATAAAACTGCTGCCTGACAGTGTCGCCAACCAGATTGCGGCCGGCGAGGTGATACAGCGCCCCGCCTCGGTGATAAAAGAGCTGGTGGAGAATGCCGTAGACGCCGGTGCCACCACCATTCAAATCATACTCAAGGATGCTGGACGCACACTCATACAAGTGATTGACAACGGTGTGGGCATGACACCCACCGACGCGCGTCTCGCCTTTGAGCGCCACAGCACCAGCAAAATCAGCGACGCCCACGATTTGTTTGCCCTTCGGACGATGGGTTTCCGCGGCGAGGCTTTAGCGTCGATTGCGGCCATCTCGCACGTTGAGCTTCGCACCATGGCTCGCGACGCCTCACTTGGCACACGCCTGCTCATAAGCGCCTCTCAATGCGAGCTGCAAGAACCAAACGTGTGTCCTCCCGGCTCCAACTTCATGATCAAAGACCTGTTCTACAACGTGCCCGCACGGCGCAAATTCCTGAAGAGCAACCAAGTGGAGCTGAGCAACATCATCAAGGAATTGGAGAAGCTCGCGATTGTGAACCATAACATTGAGATCTCACTCTCGCACAACGGCAATGTGCTTTACCACCTGCTACCCGGCACCCTCAAGCAACGCATTGCCGCCATTTGGGGCCACACGATGGACGACCAGTTGATCCCCGTTGCCGTCGAGACCTCGCTTGTGCGCATCCACGGCTTCGTGTGCCGTCCTGAGGACGCCCGGCGCCGCAACGCCCTGCAGTTCTTCTTCGTCAACGGCCGCTTTATGAAGCACCCCTATTTCCACAAAGCTATCTCCAACTGCTACGAGCAACTCATTCCCGAAGGCTCGCATCCCAACTACTTCCTGATATTCGAGGTGGAGCCCGAGACCATCGACGTTAACATCCACCCGACTAAGACCGAGATTAAATTCGAGAACGAGGTGCCGATATGGCAGATACTGTCGGCGGCGGTAAAGGAGTCGCTCGGTCGGTTCAATCTGGTGCCGTCGATTGACTTCGACACCGACGACGCCCCCGTGATACCGGCCTTGGTCGACCACGATGTGACCCCACCGTCCATCAGCGCCGATCCGTCGTACAACCCGTTCAACACGTCGGGGCAGTCGTCACCGGCGAAGTCGAGCGGCACCGACGACTATATGCGCTTCCGGCGCGAGGCCGTGCCCACAAACTGGGAGGAGCTCTATCGCGGCTTCAAGGAGAACCGCGACGACGCGCTGGAGCAAGCACTCGCTGTCGCCACAAAGGCCAACAACGCGCCCGAGCCGCTGCAACGCGAGCTCTTTGCCGAGAGCGCCATCGCCGTGAACGACGAGGAAATCACGTGCATCCAGCTCGAGAAGAGCTACATCATCACTCCCATGGCCGACGGTTTGCTAATCGTCGACCAGCATCGGGCCCACGTGATGGTGCTTTACAACAATTACATAAAGCACATCAAGGGCAAGCCCTTCCCGTCGCAAAGCATCCTCTTTCCCGAGGTGATGCACTTGACGCCGGCCCAGAACGCTCTGATGCTCGACATCGAGCCGCAACTCAGCCAGCTGGGCTTCATGCTCTCGCCGCTGAGTGGCGGCGATTGGAGCATCAACGCCACCCCAGGCGGCCTTGAGGGAGTGAACGCTCAAGAGTTGATAGCGAAGGTGCTCGAGACGGTGTCGCAAGGCACGGGCAACGCCACCGACGACGTGTACAGCCGCATCGCCCTTACCATCGCTGAGCGAGCCGCCATCTCGCGGAACCACAGCCTAACGCCCGACGAGATGAAACATCTCGTGAGCGACCTGATGCGCATCGACGCCAACAAATACACACCCGGCGGCAAACTGATAATGACTGTGCTCGCCACCGACCAAATCAGCAAACTATTCTAAGCCAAAATGGAGAAAAAGAACACAATTATATTAGGTATCGAATCGTCGTGCGACGACACCAGCGCGGCAGTAATCAACCGTGGCATCCTCCTAAGCAACGTGATCGCCAGTCAGAGCGTTCACGAGGCTTACGGCGGCGTGGTGCCCGAGCTCGCCTCTCGCGCCCACCAGCAGAACATAGTGCCGGTGGTGAGTCAGGCCATCGCTCGGGCCGGCATCGACCGCTCCGACATCGACGCCATCGCCTTCACCCGCGGCCCGGGGTTGCCCGGCTCGCTGCACGTGGGCTGCGCGTTCGCCAAGGGCTTGGCCTTGGCATTGGGGTGTCCGCTGGTCGACGTCAACCACCTGCACGGTCATGTGCTGGCGCATTTCATCCGCGACGACGAGTCAACACCCATGCCCGAGTTCCCCTTCCTGTGCCTGCTCATTAGCGGCGGCAACTCGCAGATTATCAAAGTGAACTCGCCACTCGAGATGGAAATCCTCGGCCATACCATCGACGATGCCGCCGGCGAGGCATTCGACAAATGCGCCAAGGTGATGGGCCTGCCCTACCCCGGCGGCCCCGTAATCGACCGCTTGGCCGCACAAGGCGACCCGCACCGCTTTAAGTTCGCCAAGCCACATATCGAGGGGTTGAACTACAGCTTCAGCGGCTTGAAGACGTCGTTTCTCTACACCCTGCGCGACAATATCCGGCTGAATCCCAACTTCATCGAGGAGAACAAATGCGACCTTGCGGCCTCGCTGCAACGCACCATTATCGACACGCTCATGGATAAATTCACGCAGGCAATCAAGCTCACGGGCGTGAAAACTGTGGCCATCGCCGGAGGCGTGAGCGCCAACAGCGAGGTGCGAGCCACCGTGGCCGAATACTGCCGGCGCCGCGGCATCACGGCTTTCATCCCCAAGCGGACGTTCACCACCGACAATGCCGCGATGATAGCCGTGGCCGGCTACTACAAATACCTCGCGGGCGACTTCTGCGACATCACCGCCGCGCCTTACGCCCGCCTGGTGATCTAACTCGAGTTTTTAAAGTCGCGGGCATAATAAAAAACAACTTAAACAACAACTTGGAACAACTCATAACAACTTTTTATTTTTTGTCAACGAACTTGCAATCGCAAATTTTTCGAATTATTGTAAAGGAATATTAAACTACAAATTTTACAAATTGGACGAATTGGACAAATTAATTTTGTTGTGGGTCAGAGGTTGCGTACATCTTACATTTTCCATCTAACATCTAACATCGATAGCGTGGTGGGACAGTGGGGCGACGTGACACGCGCCATGGGGCGTCGCAACCCCGGAAACTGCGCTTCGGGGTTAAGCATTGTATAAACTGCGTAGCAGTTTTTTTCGTTTGCTCCGGGCTAAGACAGCCGGCGAGCGCAGGGTGGGGGTAGCAAAAATCGGTTCGCGCAATCGATTGCATAGTGTTCATCCGATTTGGTTTACCGGAATATTTTGTCAATCAGTAAATAATTATTATTTTTGTAGCGTATAAGCTATCGACTAACCGCAGTTGGTTATCATACTGATAACAGGATATTTAACAACCCTTTTAAATATTAACATTAACAAATTAAACAATTATGAGAAAAACTATTAACAACCTGTTGCTCAGGACGTGCGCAATGCTCGTTCTGCTGCTCGGCACGTCGCTCACAGCCTCGGCGGCGTACTATGTGAAAGGTTCGTTCGACAGTTGGGGTGTAGGTGTCGAAATGACACAGATCTCCGGCGAACAAACTTGGTATTGCGATGTAGACTTCCCCGAAGGCACAAAGGAATTCAAAATTTACAACTCCGATGGAAACGTCTGGTGGGGTAGTTCCAATACTATTAATGGAGACGATTCTCGGTTTGAAAATGGCAACGGCTACTCCACCGTTACACTAAGTTCCGATGGCAGTATCAGCAACGTTGTCATCAACTGGGGAGTCGCTGCCTCTTTCCGCTTCTACTACCACCAAGACCAAAACAATGTGACCGTTTGCCACGTACCAAACAAACTTGAGGGACAACCGAAAACGGCAGGCACCGGTGCCGTCACCTTCTGGCACAACGACCAACAAGTAACCGAAGCCGTTTGGGGACAATTGGTGAAAATCAAAGCCGCTCCCGCCGCAGGTTACTACGCCGAGAACGCCAACATCACCGCTGTGACCACCCTACCTTCTGGTTTGGCACAGGCTCCGGGTAGCACTCCGTCGATAGGTCAAACCATCACCGTGACCGGCGACGCTCTCTCGACGAGCGAGACTCCGGGCGAGTACTCCTTCGACCTGCCCGGCAGCGGCCTTGGCGTACTCGTCACAGTCGACTTCCAGGAATGCATCGACATCGCCGACGCAGACATCGCCGACATTCCCAACCAAAACTACACCGGAGAAGCAATCGAGCCCGCACTCACCGTAACCTACGGCGGAGAACCCCTGACCGCCGGTACCGACTACACCGCCGCCTATTCCAACAACACCAACGCAGGCACGGCTACCGTCACCATCACCGGTA
>JAFVDY010000169.1 GCA_017478265.1 Muribaculaceae bacterium
ATGGCCGTTTTGATGTGATTGCTACCGGTTCGCTGCTCGGCGTGAAAGGCTATGGTTTGAGTGATACGTCACGTCAGTCGATACCTGTTGGCTATGAGACCATAGTAGAGATGTATTCTCTCGATTTCGAGGAGTTTCTGTGGGCAATGGGTATAGGCGAAAATGTGATTGAGAAAGTGGCCGAATGCTTGAAGGAGTTAACTCCGGTGCCAGAGGCTATCCACAACCGCTTTCGCGACTTGTTGCGCCAGTACACTATAGTAGGCGGTATGCCGGCGGTGGTGGAGCAATTTGTTCACGATAAGAATTTGAACGAGGTACTCGCCATGCAGCGTGATATAGTGGATGAGTATAAGGACGACATCATCAAATACGCTCCTGTGACTATGCGGTCGAAAATTCGACAGTGTTTCGAGTCGATACCCCGGCAGTTGAGCAAAGAGAATAAGAAATTCCAATATTCGTTGCTCTCGGCCGGTGCGAAGTCGTCGCAGTATGCCGATTGTTTGCAATGGATAGAGGATGCCGGTATAATCATTCGGTGCTACAATATGAATATTCCCCAGTTGCCTCTCGACGGCAATGCTATCGATAGTGTTTTCAAGGTGTATATGGCCGATAGCGGCCTGTTCGTATCAATGCTCGGCGACGGTACTCAGGCCGACATCCTGGCCGGGAAGTTGCTTACCTACAAGGGTGCTATCGTTGAGAACCTGGTAGCTGAAATCTTTCATAAGATGTCGCGTAAGCTATATTACTACCGCAAGGACTCAGGTCTGGAGGTGGATTTCGTCATTCGTTATAAGAGCCACGCGACGCTTGTAGAAGTTAAATCGGGCAGTGGCAACACCAAGAGTACGCGCACAATTCTCAATCATCCTGAGAAATACGGAGTGATGAATGCTATAAAGCTTGGCGATTACAATATAGGGAACACAAACGGAATGGTAACGTTGCCCTCGTATTTGGCCTTTATGCTTCGCGAGATGTGAAAAAGCGGCTGCGCGCTAATGCGGTACGAAAGTGATTAATTTGAAAACTTTACAAGAAGATTATTTAAATAAAGTTTTCCAAAATGAAATGGTAAATCGTTTGTTTACAGGTAGATAGAAAATTTTAAAAGGCGAAAAGTTTTCCAAAACGGAAATTTTTCTTAAAAAATTTGGTTGATAAAATTTGGAATTTACGTTAATAATTCGGAATTTTGCACACGCTAACGACATAATCAAACTGAAAAAGAAAGGTAAACAAATGATACTTACAGTAGTAAAGCGCGATGGACGCGTAGTGGGTTACAACGAGGAGAAAATCAAGGCAGCAATCCGCAAGGCGATGCTCGCCACCGAGGCGGGTGAGGATGAGAGTCTGATTCAGCGTATAGCCGACCGCATAGGCACCCGCGGCAAGGAGCGCATGAGCGTGGAGGAGATTCAGGATCTGGTGGAGCTCGAGCTGATGAAGAGTACGCGCAAAGAGGTGGCGAAATGCTACATCAACTATCGCCAGAAGCGTAGCGTGGCGCGTAAGGCGAAGACGCGCGACATCTTCCTTGAGATTATCAACGCCAAGAACAACGACATCACTCGCGAGAACGCCAACATGAACGCCGACTCGCCCGCGGGCATGATGATGAAATTCGCGAGCGAGACCACAAAGCCGTTCGTCTACGACTACCTGCTGAGTGAGCAGGCGCGCGAGGCTGTGCGCGACAACTATATCCACATCCACGATAAGGACTACTATCCCACCAAGAGCCTCACCTGCGTGCAGCATCCGCTCGACAAGGTGCTGAACGGTGGCTTCCAGGCCAACCACGGCGAGTCGCGTCCGGCCAAGCGCATCGAGACGGCGAGCGTGCTCGCCTGCATCTCGATGGAGACGGCCCAGAACGAGATGCACGGCGGCCAGGCTATCCCGGCGTTCGACTTCTACTTGGCACCGTTCGTGCGTCGCTCGTTTGTGGAGGAGGTGAAATACTTTGAGCAAGCCACGGGCGAGGACTATCACGAGCTGTACGACGCAGTGATCGACGACTATATCATTCGCCCGCTCGACGGCCTTAAGGGGCGCAAGCGCGCGTTGCAACACGCCATCAACCGCACTGCCGAGCGCGTGCATCAAGCCATGGAGGCGTTTATCCACAACATGAACACCATCCACAGCCGCGGCGGCAACCAGGTGGTGTTCAGCTCGATTAACTACGGTACCGACACCAGCGCCGAGGGCCGTTGCGTGATACGCGAGATACTGCATGCCACCTACGAGGGCGTGGGCGGTGGCGCCACCGCCATCTTCCCCATCCAGATTTGGAAGAAAAAGCGCGGCGTGAGCTATCTGCCCGAGGATAAGAACTACGACCTCTATCGGCTGGCGTGCAAGGTGACTGCGCGGCGTTTCTTCCCCAACTTCGTCAACCTCGACGCCACCTACAATCATCACGAGCAGTGGCGCGCCGACGACCCCGAGCGTTACCGCTACGAGGTGGCTACAATGGGCTGCCGCACGCGTGTGTTTGAGAACCGCTTCGGCGAGAAGACGTCGATAGGCCGCGGCAACCTCTCGTTCACCACCATCAACATTGTCAAGCTCGCCATCGAGTGTATGGGCATCAAGGATGAGCGTGAGCGCGTCGAGGCGTTCTTCCGCCGTCTCGACACCATGCTCGACATCGCCGCCCACCAGCTGTGCGACCGCTATGAGTTCCAGAAGACAGCGCTCGCCAAGCAGTTTCCGCTGCTGATGTCGGTGCTGTGGAACGGGAGCGAGCGTTTGCGCCCCAACGAGACCGTTGAGAGCGTCATCAACCAGGGTACGCTCGGCATCGGCTTCATCGGTCTCGCCGAGTGCCTTGTGGCCCTCACCGGCAAGCATCACGGCGAGAGCGAGCACAGCCAGGAGCTTGGCTTGCGTATAGTGTCGCACATGCGCGACAAGGCGGTGGAGTTCAGCGAGCACTATCGCCACAATTTCTCGATCCTCGCCACTCCCGCCGAGGGGCTCAGCGGCAAGTTTACGCGTCGCGACCGCAAGGACTTCGGCTCGCTTCCCGGCATCACCGATAAGATTTACTACACCAATTCCAACCATGTGCCCGTCTACTACCACTGCAGCCCCAAGCATAAGGCCGAGGTGGAGGCGCCGTATCACGACCTTACGCGCGGCGGCCACATCTTCTACGTCGAGATTGACGGCGACGCCACCCACAACCCTCAGGCGATAGCCGACGTGGTGGACCTGATGGATCGCTACAACATGGGCTACTGCTCGGTGAACCACAACCGCAACCGCTGCATGGACTGCGGCTACGAGGACGCCACCGACGATTTGCATGAGTGCCCGAAGTGCCACGGTCACAACATCGACCGCCTGCAGCGCATCACCGGCTATCTGGTGGGCACCACCGACCGCTGGAACAGCGGTAAGCTGGCCGAGCTGCACGACCGCGTGGTGCACAAGTAAAAAGTGGTTCGCGCGATATGGACTTGGAAACGAAAATAAGGGTGTTGCGGGTGGTTGAGGGCACGAGTGTAGATGGTCCGGGCTTGCGTACGTCGATCTACTTTGCCGGCTGCCGTCACCATTGCCCCGGGTGCCACAATCCGCAGTCGTGGGCGATGGACGGCGGCGACGAGATGTCGCTCGCCGCGTTGCTCGCCATCGTGGAGCGCAACGAGGCGCCGGTGACCTTGAGCGGCGGCGACCCTCTGGCTCACCCCGCCGCCATGCTCGCGCTCACTCGCGCCATCAAGCAGCACATGGGCTACAACATCTGGTGCTACACGGGTTACACGTGGGAGCGGATAATGGCCACCGACGAGCTGCGACGGGTGATGGACTACGTCGATGTGGTGGTCGACGGCCCGTTCATTCTCGCCGAGCGTGACGAGGGTTTGCTCTTTCGCGGCAGTCGCAACCAGCGCCTGATCGATGTCGCGGCCTCGCTCCACGCCTCCGCCCCCCGCCTGCTAGACCTCGATAGTAGTCTATAAATGATATTTTTTATTGATTTCTTTGTGAAAATTATTGTTTATTGGCGGATTTTGATGTAACTTTGCGGTTGAAAAACAAACCTAAATAACAGAATCAATATGAAATATCCATATAAGTTAATTCTTATCCGACACTGTTTAAGGATTTTACATCTCAACATCAGTGCGATAGTCTTGGGGCTCTTTGTTTTGTCGGTAACAGAAGCGCATAGCGAGGTTGTGTTTCGCTATGGCTACGACGCTGCGGGCAACCGCGTGGCGCGCGAGGTGGTGGCGCAGCCTCGCGTGGCGGTAGCGTCGCCGCCGGCTGTGGCGGTTTTCCCGTCGATAACCACCGGCCGCGTAACTATTGAGAACCGCACCTCCACAGTCTGGGACCGGGCTGAATACCGCATAACCGACACTCAAGGAAACACCGTAGCCACCGGAATTCTTTCCGGAGCATCCGCCGAGATTGAGGTGAACGCTCCTAACGGAGTTTATCTGCTGAATGTTATTGATAGGGAGAATGTTTCGTCGTTTAAAATCATAAAACAATAATACCATGCGTCTCCGTTTCTATCCGCTTTTGGCCTTTTCGGTTGTTCTCTGCGCCGTGTTGCCGTGCCCGGCGCAACGGCCGCTGAGCTCGTTTGTCAACGCCTCGGTTGACACCTCTCCTATGGTGGTGTTGGTCAACAGCGATGTTGAGGACAATTACACCGACCACGACCTGCAGCCGATGATGATGGCCATTGACACCTCCAGCTATCATTACTGGCGCATCAAGCGCGACACTCTGCCACCACCCACTCCGAAGGGTATTGCGGTTGGTTCCATCCCTTACACCGCCACAGTAAAGGATAATGGTCAGACTCTCATCGAAATTCCCATCGACGCTGTCGTGCCTGAATATGAGCACGATCCTGGCATCTCGATTGTGTATAACAGCGGCTCGGGTATGGATTATATGGGCATGGGATGGCGACTGGCAGGTATTCCCTATATCTCCCGCGTGCCGCGCAACTACTACACCGACGGCTACGTGTCGGGCGTAAGGCATGATACCACCGACGTATTCGAGTATGACGGAAAACGATTGATTAAGACAGGCATAGTGGGCGATACGGTGACAATGCGCACTCAAATCGGAAATATCCATGTGCGATACAACACCTCGACCAACCATTTTAAAGTACTTTTCCCCGACGGCAGCGTTGCCGATTACACCCGGATGGACGGAGTGAACTACTACCGCACCCGACTCACACTCGCCGACAACTCGGTCATCTACTACGAGAACACGACCGATTACGGCGGTGGCGATTACCGTTGCCTGCCGTCGACAATCACTTACGCCAACGGGAAAACCATGACCTTTGAATTCGAATTGACCAACGACACAATCGACAAGTACACAGCCGCTGTCCATCACCGATATTGCAGCCATCTAAAGAGCATCAGCATTAAGAATAGCGACAACCGGTTACTTAAGAAATACACAATCTCATACTGCGGCAATCGGATAAGGGACGGAGTAAGCAGTATCCGCATATCCTACGGTGATGGTACGATGCTGTATCCGTTGCGCTTCAGTTATCATCGACCGGCACCAACCACAAGCGATTTTACTGTTGATTCCGCGCGCCTGCTACGATATTACGATGATTTGGAACACGGCGCGGCTATCGTCTCGCGCGGGAAATTCAACTACGGCGACGAGGATGACAGCTTCATCAAGTATCCCAATAAGAATCCGTATTGCTGGAATGGATTGATAGTGAAGAACACTTATCACGCCAACGACCAAATACTGATAACCAACAGCACTTATACCGTTGAGGGATCAGAGACCAACTACTTTTGGAACTATTCGCTGCCGGTTGGAACAGGGTTTATCGAGGCTTTCGCCATGGACGTTAACGGCTACGGCGGCGATGAGCTGGTAAAGATTAACAATGTGATTGCAGGGAATCAGGACAAGTTGATTATATCGAAATATACAGTCAACAACAGTAACGCGGCTGAAATCGACACAATGAATATTTTTACGTCGCCTATAACGATTTATGGTGAACGATATGTCCAACCAAAGAGTTTCGCCAAAGGCGACTTCGACGGTGACGGACGTGGCGACCTGCTTATCGCCGCCAACAGCGACCCGTTCGGCGCCTCCGCTCAAGCCTATTTGACGCTTGTTGATTTAGATCTTAATGAGGTTAAATTCAAACAAAACATAGAGAGTTTTTATGTCAACTACCCTAAGGAATGGTATGAGGAGCGGACAAAAATCGACAGCTACAAGGAGTCGGAGCGCATACTTGTGGTGGACTATGACGGCGACGGGAAACAGGAGGTGGGCATATTGCGCGCCGACGGGCTGCATATCTATTGCTTCACACTCACCGCGGGCGGAGAAGTGACAATGTCGGAGATTCACCGCCCCGACAGCACCTTGTATAACCAACTGGTGGATTACACGGTGCAGGTGGGCGAGTTTAACGGCGACGGCATCAGCGACCTGCTGTTTACTCTTGATAATCCGCTATATTACAATACCGGTCTCGGATGGGCGAAGATTTATCTGGGCAGAGGCGACGGCAGCTTCGTGGGCAAAAGCCGTCTGCCGCTTGAGAGCTACGGAAGCCAAAACGTCATCGTGCACGACATCGACCGCGACGGTGTGAGCGATGTGGTGATGTACGGCAAAGACGACTTCGACAGATATTACATTTTCACCTACTTTATAGATAACGGCAATTTCAGCGGCCTAACGAAACTGCAACTGCCCGGCGAGGGCGTGCTCGTGCCCACCACCAACTTCGGGCAGGAGACCGACATCAAATTCTTCGCGTTGCACGACGGCGGCAATGTGAGCGTATTGCGCTACAACATCCCCGCCGATGTGTACTGGAAAGTGCATGACATCACCGACAGCTTCGGCAAGCAGACAGAGTTCCAATACGCGCGACTGTTCAACTCAGAGTATTATTATCCCGCCAACACATCGGAATACGCCTTTCCGATGAGCCGGGTAGCGAATGGAATGTTCGTGTGCTCATCTATGTCCCAATCGGCGGACGCGCAAGTGATAAGCGACAGGCGTTATCATTATATAAACGGCGTTGTCAATAAGGAAGGACTCGGTTTTATCGGTTTCGAGGGAATGACAATGCGCGATTTGATTCGAGGCGATTCGATTAACGCTTTATACGACCCGTATAACTTCGGAGTGCCAATTATAATCGATGGCGACCGGACACGTGACGAGTTCACTTTCGATGTGGACGTTGACGCGGCAATGTTCATTAAAATCCTGCCCACACGCAAAGAGCACCTCGACCGCGCGACAGGCGGTACTACTGTCACCGGCAACAGCTACGACGCGTACGGCAACGTGACGCAATCCATTGAGACATGCGACGACGGTTGGCAAACAAGCACCTCTTTCAGCTACATCAACCACACGGGCGGCGGCAAATGCTTTATTGGTCTGCCGCTTAGCAAGGCGGTGACCACCACCATAAGCGGCCAAAGCGTCACCACAGGCGAGGCGACAACCTATAATGAGAATTTCCTGCCAATCGAGAACTACAGCTATTACGGCAATATCAACAACAAGACAGAGCGGCAACGACTGACCTATGACGGCAAAAACCGCGTGACAAAGAAAGAGCGGCGGCAATACAGCGGCGACTGGCTCACGACAAAGTACAAGTACCCGACAAGCGGCGATAGCCGTTGCCCGATTGAGATTACCGACGAGACCGGCATCATCACCGACCTCGACTACGGCGACTGGGGGGTGACCTCCTCTTTCATCTCTCAAATCAAAAACCAACCGCCTACGCCTGTTATCGGCCCCTTTGTGCCGGTAGGTGACCTCCCTGGCGTGAACAGTGTGAACGGCGGCGACGTGTCGGCCGGAGGTCACATCGTACTCCCCGACGATCCCGCGGTGCAGATGCCCGGCATAAGAACGGCTTTCGAGTACGACTCGATAGGTCGCCGGCATATTGTCATCTCCCCCGACAATATCACACATCACACCTCGCTGCGATGGAGCGACGGAGTGCAAGGCGCGCTGTACTACAGTGAGGAAACCGCCGTTGGCGAGCCCACGAAGCGGGTGTATTACAATCGTCTGGGACAAGTGGTAAGGCAAAGCGAGCAGCTTGCCGACAGCAGCTTCGTGCACGTCGACTTCGACTATGACGACCGCGGGCGCGTAGTCCGCCAAAGCAAGCCTCATAACGACGCCACCGCCCCGTGGAGCAACTACACCGCCACAGAGTATGACAACTACGACCGCGTAATCAACCGCCACAACTATCCGAGCGGCATGGACGAGACGTACACTTACAGCGGGCGGCAGGTGACGGGCACAATCGGCGGAATGACAGCCACGCGGGTGCTCGACTCGCGGGGCAACCTGTTGAGCGTCACCGACGGCGGCGGAACAATCAGCTACACTTACAACCCCGACGGCACGCTCGCCGAGGTGATTACCGGTGGAGACATCACCACCACGTTCACCTACGACAACTACGGCCGGAAAATCGCCATCAACGACCCGAGCGCGGGAGTGCGCGCCTTCGGTTACGACGACAACGGCTATCAGAACGAGATAACCGACGCGCGCGGCAAAACCATAGCCTTCAGCTACAATAAAAACGGGTGGCCGCTCGTTAAGGATATAAACGGCGAGATGCAGGTGGAGTACACTTATAATCAATATGGTAACGTGACCTCGGCGGTCGACACCGAGGGGCAGAGCGTAAGCTACAGCTACGATGCGCTGCAGCGGCCATTGACTGTCGACACCGACGGCTTCAGGAAGACGTTCGGCTACACCGACGGCAGCCACATCGGCTCGATACGCTACTCGCTTAACAACGTCGACATAGCCACCGAGCGCCGCGCCTACAGCCACGGCACGCTATCGCGCGTAACGCTTGGCGACAGCACTATTGTTTGGAGTCTCGACGAGCTGAACGGGCGCGGACTGCCCGTCGCGCTGTCGAACTCGGCACTCGAGACCTGGCTCGACTACGACAGCGACGACCGTGTGGTGGAGCGGGCGGTGTATAAAACCAATTCGGTGGTCGAAGTCAACTATCAGCTGTACGACTACGACACCTCTACGGGCAATATGTCGAGCCGGCAATTCAACATCGCCGACGAGGAGCGGTTTGACTACGACAACCTGCAACGGCTTACCGGCTACGGCGGCGGCAAGACCGTCTCCTACGACAATATCGGCAACATCATATCCAAGAGCGACCTCGGAACGCTCGACTACGACGGCGCGTCGCCTTACGCGTTCACGTTCCTGAGCGACACGGCGCGGGTGACTCCCGCCATAGGCCAGACTATCGCCTACAACGCCATGCAGCTGCCCGACACGATAAGCGAGGGCGGCTACACGGCCATGTTCAAGTATTACGGTGACGGCTCGCGCTCACGGATGAACATCGCCTACGGCGACGGCTCGATGCAAGCGCGATACTACGATGGCGGACTGACAAGCTACCACCGCAACCATCAAGGCATGGAGACCACTAAGGACATACTTTGGCTCGCCGGCACAGCGTATACCGCACCCGCGGCGCTGATGAGGCTGAGCGACGGCCCGACGGCCACGGGCGACGACTGGCGGCTGTACTACGTGGTGCGCGACAATCAAGGAAGCATAGTGGCGGTGACCGACAGCACCGGCCACACGTTGCAAAACGTGAGCTACGACCCGTGGGGCAACATCGTCGATGACGAGAGCGGACGCCTGCTCAGCCGCGACGAGCAACCCGAGCTGCTGCTCGAGCGGGGCTTCACCGGACACGAGCACCTGCCGCGCTTCGGCCTGATCAACATGAACGCCCGCCTCTACGAGCCCCTCACCGCCCGCTTCCTCAGCCCCGACCCCGAAGTCCAAGCCCCCGACTTCACCCAAAACCTCAACCGCTACTCCTACTGCCTCAACAACCCCCTACGTTACACTGACCCCACCGGACAAGTTTATGCTTCTGATGAGGATTGGCTTACCGCGGACGAATATAGGGCTTTGCTGTTTTCCAAAAAAACAGAACTCTTATCTCAATTAGACAAAGAAACTGATAAGACCATAAGACAAGATCTTTTATCCCGTATCGATGAACTAGACAGGGCAATACTCGACCTTCACCGTATGGCTTTTAGCAATAAATCATTTGGATTTGCGACCGCGTCTGCGTCATTAGGTATTAGTCCTATAACAGTATGCTATAATGGTGATATTTATATGTTTGTCGACCCATTAACAGAAGGAAGTTTTGTACATGAGATTAAACATGGTGGACAGATTGCACTTGGTCTATATGATTTTGTCGACATGATGACACCGAATTCCGATTTTTGTACTATGTTTGAGGTTGAAGCTTATCGTGCTCAATATGCTTATGCCGGAGAATTACATATTCTTATTTATTCTGACCTACTGCAAATTCCAATGGTTACTCATGTTGATAATATTTCAGCAATTAATGAGGCGTTCATTAGAAAAATAGTTGAAAACGGGCATTTTTTATATAACTATTAATATTTAACCATTAATTGAAAATGCGACATCTATGATTATAAGATATCTTTCAATATGCCTCTTCAGCATTTGTTTGTTCTTATCCAGTATGGTATTTGCACATGATGCTGGAACTCCTATTTCATCCAATCTGCTACGAGAACAAAACTTTTTACATAGGAATGGTTATCTTCGTGGGGAATATATCTTCAGTGATAATGAAAATCGAAGATTGACAGTATATTTTGTCAACAAAGATACACTGATAATAATTAATGAATCAACCGAAATTCCTCAGGATAAGATGGCATTTGACGCATATAGGGTTCATTTTACAGACCTTAGAACGATTGTCGTCGACAGCGTCATTATATCGGTGCAGAATGACACCACATGGCTCGGGGATTTATATCATGAGCATCTTCATCCTATAAAATGTAAGGGGAAACCTGCTACTCAAGGGAGTGAAGCTAAAAAAGTTAATTGCGCCCATGAAGCTTTTCCATTATTACAACCAAAAGACGAAATGATCGTTTCTAAAAATCTTCGTAAATTAAGAATAAAGGGATTTCTATTTCTTTTAAAAGACGAACTAATTGAGGACTACTTCAAATTATATCAAAAATGGAGATCTGCTTCCCATTAAACAACTTAGCCATTAAATATTACTATTTATTCCAATACATTTATAGGTTAGCCGCTTGAAAACGATCACATTCACTTAAAATAAAAAGTGCAATTCGTTAAGAAGATAAACAATGCGCGAATATGACGAAAAAGGCATCAAAATATACTGGTAATAGTGATGTAAAACTCAATGTCATTGACTATTTGGTTTACTACTACTATAGAAAATCAGAACGTAACGGTTTGGTTTCTACATGGCGAATTCCCGATTATATTTTAAGTAGCTCTTTTTTTACATTCATTTATTTTTATGCTGCATTTGTAATTATTATTATGATTCTCATCCCCAAACCTACATGGTTGGCTACTATTCTTTTGTTTTTAATAACAATATCCATTTTGGTTCCTTATAACATTATAAAGAAAGTATATTTAAAGAATCAAAGGATTAATTTGATAGTGCCAATCATTAAACGAAAGCCGAAGGAGTTTAGAAAAAAGATGATGAGGAATGTGAGAAGATATATCATTTTTATTTACAGCCTATTTCCGGCATCCATCATCATAGGCATGCTCTGCGTGCGCCTATATTATATATGGTAAAGTTTGTTGTGCTTATTTTTGCAATTGCATTTCGCCAATAAGTTATTTTCGCTAATAGTGTTGAATTTTGAGAAAAAGTTTGAAAAATTTGCGTTAAACCTCAAAAAGGTGTAAATTTGCGGCATCGTAAACCTCAAAAAGGTGTAAATTTTGCCTTCCGATAATCTCAAGAAGGTGTAAATTTGCCCGATTGATAATCTCAAAAAGGTGAAGATATGGCAAAAATGAAGCGAAAAATTTATCAGCAACTACTTGATTGATATATGACATCGCTGCTGTGATGCCGGTTAAGCGGCAGGAATGAAAAAGCGGTGCCCGCCTGAGGTGGGCACCGCTCTTTGTGAGTCGCGTAAAACTCTAATCATTAGAGATTAGAGTTGCGGTCCGGCAGCTACGAGCGCCTTGCCGGCGTCGTTGCCTTCGTACTTCTTGAAGTTCTTGATGAAGCGTGCGGCGAGGTCCTTAGCCTTCTCTTCCCATTGTGCGGGGTCGGCGTAAGTGTCGCGCGGGTCGAGGATGCCGGTGTCGACACCTTCGAGCTCGGTGGGCACGGTGAAGTTGAAGTAAGGTATCTTCTTGGTGGGCGCGGCGTCGATGCTGTGGTTGAGGATAGCGTCGATAATGCCGCGTGTGTCCTTAATGGAGATACGCTTTCCGGTGCCGTTCCAACCGGTGTTTACCAGGTAGGCCTTAGCGCCGCTCTTCTCCATGTGGCGTACGAGTTCCTCGGCATATTTGGTGGGATGCAGCTCGAGGAATGCCTGTCCGAAGCAAGCGCTGAAGGTGGGCGTAGGCTCGGTGATGCCGCGCTCGGTGCCGGCGAGCTTAGCGGTGAAGCCGCTCAGGAAGTAGTACTTGGTTTGCTCGGCGTCGAGGATTGAGACGGGGGGCAGCACTCCGAAAGCGTCGGCGCTCAGGAAGATCACCTGCTTTGCCGCGGGGCCGTGGCTGATGGGTTTCACAATCTTCTCGATGTGGTCGATAGGATATGAAACGCGTGTGTTCTCGGTCACGCTCTTGTCGGCGAAGTCGATTTTGCCGTTTTCGTCCACAGTCACGTTCTCGAGCAGAGCG
>JAFVDY010000170.1 GCA_017478265.1 Muribaculaceae bacterium
ATTAGAAATTAGAAATTAGAAATTAGTAAACTCGGTGAATTAACTCAAAAAAAAGAAAAAAATTATTATTATGGAAAGATGGGGCAAAGATAGTGGGCTAATTTAGCGAAAGCAACTATATTTCCGTATCGGCGTATTTGGCGAATTACAGCGAATTAGTCTCGTGGGACAGTGGGTGTCAAGAAGAATTTTATGTCAGAAAACAGCGAAATGTGGATTTTTTTGGCACATTTCGCTGTTTTCTGACATAAACATCTCATTTTCTTTTTTGCCGGTAGATGTTGAAGCTCAAATAGGGGTCGCCCTTCGGGCGACGATTTTTACTATGATAGCTAACCCCACCCTGCGCTCGCCGGCTCGCTTAGGGTGGGGTTAGGAAAGGGGTCCGCCGTTCCGGCGGCATTAGCGGTGCCGGGGCGGGGGCTACATGTCGAAGAAGCCGAGGCCACCGATGGCGGTTAGCATACGCTCGACGTAGTCCCATGAGGTAGGCGACCACGCGAATCCGAGTCGGTAGAGGACTTGGATTGTGTAGTCGTTGTCGCGCGCTACATCGGCCGTTTTCTGTCCATGCGCCATATCCTGATAGGCGAGCAAGCTCGATAGCGACTTCGCCTTGAGCGGGTCGTTGCCCGCTTGCTCCATCACCGCCTGGAATTCCTCTTGCTCGACAAATCGAACCCCCTCACCCACTGAAGTCAGCCCTGTGAGCACATCTCCCAGCAGCTGAGTGTGGATATTGTAGGGGTGGAATACGCAGCACTCTCGCGGCGTGGTGGCAAGGAGCACAATGGCGTGCGCCACCTCGTTGATAGGCGAGAACTCAACCCGCTTGTTGCGCATGGCGTAGGGGCAGCACCCCAGCATATTGTAGACCTTGATACGTCCCATGAAGGAGTTGGTGGAGAAGTTGGCCTGGAACTCGCCGTCGGTAGAACGCGCGGCGAGATTTCCCACACGCATAATCTTCGCCGTCAGCCCCTTATTCACAACAGCATCAAGTATCAGGCGCTCTGCCATATACTTCGAGTAGATGTATTTATTGCCAAGGAACTGCCCCATGTAGAGACGTCGCTCGGTGAAGATCTCGTCGTGCACCTCGCCTGCCCAAAGGCCGCGAGTGCTGGCAGTAGAGATGTGAATGAGCTTCGCTCCCTTACTGAGGCAGAAGTCCACACAGCGTTGCGCACCGCCTATGTTGACATCCTCGATTTCCGTACCCTCGCTGAAGTGCTTGACGATAGCAGCACAGTTGAACACCGTGTCAACGTCGAGATCGTGTCCGAAGTCGGCCGTCACGTCGCCCGTAACGATGTGCAGGCGCTTGCCGAAGAGTTCTTTGAAACTATTGTCGAAGTAGTAATAAAGCAGCGTGCGCAGACGGCTCTCGGCCGCCTCGGCGGTCTTGCCCCGCACGAGGCAGTAGATGTTGGCTGCGTCGCTGTCGATCAGGTCACGCAAGATGTGAATTCCGAGATAGCCAGTGGCACCGGTGAGCAGGACATTGCCCAGCGCGAGGCATTGGCCATTGCGGAAGGTGTCGAGCGTATTTTTCTCGAGAGCCCGGTTGATGTCGGAGTAGTCGAAGTCCTTGACATCATCGCTACCTGTGACCACTTTCTCGCCGGTAACCAGTTCAGCCAGCTGTCGCGGCGTGGGATTGGCGAACACATCGCCGTAGGCCACATGCAGACCCGCCTTATCCGCCTCGATGATAACGCGCGTAACCACGAGCGAAGTGCCACCGAGTTCGAAGAAGTTGTCGTTGACGCCCACCTTCTCCATTTGCAGAATTTCGCCGAAGATTTCGCAGAAAGCGCGTTCGGTGTCGAATGCCGGCGCCTCGTAGACTCCCGCGGCTGCCAGTTGCGGCTCCGGTAGAGCCTTAACATCGGTCTTTCCGTTGGGTGTCATCGGCATAGCCGGCAGTTGCAGATAAGCCGTGGGCACCATGTACTGAGTCAGGCTCTTGGAAATCTCTGCCTTTAGCGCGTCGGGAGCGATCTCGCGGTCGGCGGTATAATATGCGCAAAGATGCTCCTTGCCGCTTAACTTGCGAATCATGATCACCACCTTGTCGATGCCTTCCACATTGAGCATGACATTCTCGATCTCGCCCAGCTCGATGCGCAAGCCACGCAGCTTAATCTGGTGGTCGGTCCGTCCGAGAATCACCACATCACCGTCGGGCAGCCACTTGGCATAGTCGCCGCTCTTGTAGACGCGAGTGCCATGGTAGTCGACAAAGCGCTCACGCGTCATATCATCGAGGTTGTTGTAGCCGCGTGCCACGCCACGACCGCCGATGTAGAGCTCGCCCACAACGCCCACCGGCAGCTCGTTGCCGTCGGCGTCGACAATAAACTCCTTGACGTTGAGTTGCGGGCGCCCCACTGTCACGAGCGAGGCGTGTGTGAGTTCCTTATTGTTGGAAGCGACAGTAATCTCGGTGGGGCCATAGCAGTTGAAAATCCGCGCCGAGGTGATGGAGCGCATCTGTTGCAACAGTTGGTCGCTGAACTTCTCTCCACCCGCTCGCGCGATTTTGATATTGGCGATTGCGTGCGCGAAGTCGTCGCTTGTGAGCCAAGTGAGCCATCGTGAAGGCGTACCCGACACCATGTCGATGCGTTGTTCGGTGATTATCCGCGAGAGTTCGAGCGGGTTGTTGGCCTGCTCCTCGGTGGCGACCACGAGCGTCTTTCCGTTGTATAGCGCCATACCAATGTCTTGCAGGGCGGCGTCGAACGAGATGGTGGTAACGCTCAGCACTCGCGAGGCATCGGTGAGCACTCCGTTGGCAAACACATTAGCCTCGTGCCCGTAGAGGTAGTTGCAGATACCCTCGTGACGGAGCATTACGCCCTTGGGACGCCCTGTAGAGCCACTGGTGTAGATGAGGTAGGCGAGGTCGTCGCCAGTGATTTCAGGCACAGAGTAAGGAGCGTCGGAGTCGGCGAGCAGTTGCTCTACGTCGAGAGCCTTCTCTGCCGGTACCGCGTCAAGCCTGTCGGCCGTGGTGATGATAAATCGAGCCTCGCTGTCCTCGAGGATAAGTTTGACACGGTCGGCCGGATACTCCGGGTCGCATGGGATGTAGGCCGCTCCCGCCTTAAGCACGCCAAACAGCGAGATGATCAGTCGGCTGGTGCGCGGCAAGAGCAGCGCCACTCGGTCGCGAGCGTTTACGCCCCGGCGCTGCAGAGCAGCCGCGAGACGCGTTGTCACCTCGTCGAGTTGCTTATAAGAGAAAGAGGCATCGACAGCCACAAGCGCCTCATGTTCGGGCTGAACAGCGGCGAAGTGTGAGATACACTCGTGGAAGAAGCGGAAAGGCGCGTCGCCCGAGGCTGTTGTGCGCAGAGAGGCCAGTTGCGCCTCCTGCTCAGGGCTTACGATGGAGATTTGTCGCACCCGCCTGCCGGGAGCGGCCATCAAGTTCTCCACCACCTGCGCGATGCTTTGGGCGAAGCCTGTGGCAAGCGCGGGGCTGTAAAGCGCGTCGTCGTATTGGACGACCACGCCCCGATCCTCAATCTTAATGTTAATCTTAAACTTAGGCACATTCAGTTCCAGCAGTTCGCGTCCGAGAGCCTTACCCCCGACGGCATATTCCTGTAGCACGCCCACCTGATAAGCGTAGGCGATCGCGGGGCGGAAGCCAAAGTCGGTGGCGATGCGCGCGAAGGGATAATCCTCGTGGCGCAGCGTGGCATCGAACGTTTCTCTCACCTCACGCAGAAATCCCTCGACATCGGTATCGCCAATCGAGATGCCCAACGGGAGCGTGTTGACAAACATACCAACGGTGTCGGCGATTTTGAGGTTGGAGCGTCCGCTACTTACGGTGCAGAGGTAGACTTCGCGATTGTTGGTGTAGCGCGACACCACATAGGCCGTAGCCCCCAGGAAGAGGTGTGCGGGCGTGATCTCGACAGAGCGGCAGAAGTCGTTGGCACGACTATGGTCGACCGGCACCACCACTTCGCCAATGAAGCCTTGCGCATCGGTCTTCGGTAGGTCGACAGGCAGCTCGCTTGCGCCCTCGCAGGTGGCGAGGCGCTCGGCGAAGAAGCGCTCTGCCGCCTTGAAGTCGTCGCCCTGCTCGGCCTGTTGCTGGTCGGCGGCGAAGTCGAGATAGTTGTAGGCTTCGACCTCGACCGATTTACCCTCGAGCGCGGCGCAGAGCTGGCGGATGAACAAATCGGCCGACCCGCCGTCGAAGAGCAAGTGATGCACATCCATGAGCAGGTGTACACCAGATGGCGTAGTCACCACCTCGAAACGATAGAGGGGAGCCTTCTGCAAGTTGAAGGGACGCACAAACTCATTTTTGTACGTCGCGAGGTCGTCGTCACCCATTACCGATTGCGGCACCACGACATCGCGACGATCGTCGAGCGTCTGTACGATGGCATCGCCCTCGGTGGTAAAGTGGACGTGCAGCTCGGGGTGAGCCTCGACCACCCGCTTGACGACATCGGCCAAGGCGGCGGCCTCGATACCGGCCGGGAACGAAAGGAGGTAAGGAATATTATATATGGTGGAAGTGGGATTCTTCAAGCACTCGAAGTAGACCCCCGTCTGCGCGTACGACAGTGGAGCCGAGGTGAGAGTGCGGCGTTGCTCTTGCGCGGCAGCCGGAGCGGCATTGCCGGCGAGCATCAGTTGCAGAATATCGTTCTCGATGGATTGCAGCGTACCCTCCTTGACGAGCGACTTCGCGTCGAGCGTGACACCGAATCGCTTATTGACCTGCACCGCAAGTCGAATAGCCGATATTGAGGTCAGTCCGGCATATCCCAGCACTGTGGTGACGCCAAAGTCGGAGTTGCCCACGATAGCCGCCACCATGTCGTGCAGCTGCTGTTCGAGCACATTGAGCGGGACGTTGGATTGCTCTACCGCGGCCGCCTTCTTCTCCGGCTTAGGCAGCGCCCGCTTGTTGACCTTTTGGTTCTGGTTGAGCGGAATGGCGTCGATTTGCATGGTTACAGCCGGCACCATGTAGGGCGGTTTCTCGTCGAGTATAAATTTGTTGAGCGCCTCAATGTCGACCGGAGCGTCGGCCACCACGTAGGCAGCGATAAACTTTCCGCCGCCCTCCTCGTCGAATGCCTGTACGGTGACATCGTTGATGCCCGGAAACTCGCGTATTATGCCCTCGACCTCCTTTAGCTCGATGCGGAAGCCGCGTATCTTCACTTGTCCGTCGCGCCGGCCTACGAATTGAATGTCGCCCGAAGGGAGATAGCGCACGATGTCGCCGGTGCGATATACTCGAGAGTATTTAGCGTCGGAGCAGAAAGGATTGTCGATGTAGACCTCGGCAGTCTTCTCGGGACGATTGAGATAGCCCGCGCTCACTTGCGGTCCGGCCGCCCAGAGCTCGCCGGCGGCGCCTACCGGCAGGCGCTTGCCTTGCGGCTCGACAATGTAAAGCTTTACATTGTCGAGCGCCTTGCCGATGGGAATATCCTTAATCTTCTCGGCCACGTGGTAAGAGGTGATGCATACGGTGCACTCTGTAGGGCCGTAGATGTTAATGAATTTGTAGGCCGTGGGCGGAGTGAGCGTAGCCAACTTCTCGCCACCGGTGAGGAGGTAGCGCAGCGACCGGTTTTCGACCGAAGTCGCGAACTGGTATCCCACCTGTGTGGTCATAAATGCGTGGGTAATGGCGTTGGCCTCGAAATAGTCGTTGAGCGCCATGAGGTCGAGTCGCAGTCGCTCCGGGATAATGTGAACAGCCGCACCGCAGGTGAGAGCCGGGTAGAGGTCCATGGTGCACGCGTCGAAGCCGTAGCTGGCGTAAGCCGTGACACGACATTCGGCGTCGAGTCGCATTTCGCGTTGATACCAGCGTGCGAAGGCAACGAGGTTGCGGTGGACGAGTCGGCATCCCTTAGGCACCCCCGTCGAGCCGCTGGTGTAGAGCAAGATAAAGAGGCTGTCGGGGGTAATATCTACGGCTGGTGCGGGAGCGTCGGGTAGCGCGGCGATGTCGGAAGTAAGGATAACATCGCCGGTGTACTCGTCGACGAGTTCGCGCAGCTCCGCGTCGGCTATCAAGAGCTTGGCGTCGGCATCCTTAATCATGAAGTTGAGGCGCTCGCTCGGGTAGCTCGGGTCGAGCGGCTGATAGGCCGCTCCGGCCTTGAGAACACCCAGCGAGGCGATCGCCATCCACTCGCAACGCGGAATGAGCACCGAAACCACGTCGGCGGGCGCTACTCCGCGTGCGGCTAAGGCGGCGGCCAAACGGTCGCTGATGCTGTCGACCTCGGCGTAGGAGTAAGCGTGTCCGTCGTAGACCACGGCCGTAGCCTCGGGCGTGGCGGCGGCTTGACGGCGGAAGAGCGTGACGATATCGGAGTCGTCGTCATAGTCGACATCGGTGCGGTTGAAAGAGTCGAGCAGGGCGCGCTGGCTGTCGGTAGCGATGTCGACATCAGCCACCCGCTCGCAGGTCAAAAGCCCCTTTACCACCGCCTCGTAGCTCTCGAGCAGTTGCTCTGTGAGTTGCACAGAATATTCATTGGAGTTATACTCCGCTTTTACCTTGTATTTTCCATCTTGAATAAAGGCCTTGAGATACATTGAAGCCTCGAGAGTGCTGTTGCACAGGCGAGCGGTCGTCATTGGCAGTCCGGCGAACGTTTCGTCGGCAAAGAGCGTTCCGTGCCATGCGAACATGGAGTTGGACTGGATGTTGATGTCGTGCATGAGGTCGCTGAAAGCGTAGAGCTCATGCTTGCGGACTCCGCTCATTTGGTTTTGGCACGCCATCATATAGTCGACCACGGTGGTGGAAGCGTCGAACTTGGCATATACCGGCAGCGTCTTTACCGTCATGCCCACGCTGTGGAGGAAGCGCTTGTCGGTGCGACCATTGTAAATGGTGGTGAAGAGCGACTCCTGCTCGTTGTTGTACTTGGCGAGCAGCAACGCGTAGGCCGCGGTGAAGAAATTACTGCGGAAGATGCCGTTGGCCTTACAGAAGCCGTCGACCGCCGCGGGGTCGATATTGAGCGTGCGCACGAGGCTGTCCTCGGCGTGTTGCGGCTCGTAACGGTCGGGCATGATAGCGGTGAAGGTGTCGCCGCAGTCGAATGTGGCGGCATACCACTTTTTATCCTCGTCGAAAGCCGGCGAGAGTCGTGCCTCGGCCTCGGCAGCCGCCAGTTGCGCCATTGTGAACTCTTCCGGTTGGAGTGTTGAGCCATTGTAAGCCGCCTCGATGTCGGAAAGAATCACTTTTAAGGTAGTGCCGTCGCCTATGATGTGATGAATATCGAGGAAGAGATAAAAATGACTGCTGTCGCGGAAGAGGCGAATGCGGAAGAGGCGATCGTTATAGATGTCGAAAGGAACAATCAGACCTTGCTTCACCCGCTCGATGTCGTCGACCGGTTCGACATCGATGTGGAAGGCCTCGTCGGAGTCGAAATGTTGAAGCGGCTCACCATCGTCGGGGAGCGAGATGCGAGTGAATAACGTAGGGTGGGCTGCAACAGTGGCTTCGATGGCGCGACAAAGTCGGTCGCCGTCGAGTGATGCGTCAAAAGTGTAAAAGTAGGGCAAATTGTAGTAGGCCTCGCCCATGTGAGTCACGCTATCGACATAGATGCCGTATTGCACGCGTGATAGTGGAGCACTTTGTTTCATCTGTTTATCTTGTTTTCAGTTTTGTAAATATACGTTTTTAAGACAATTTATGCCGTTTCATTCGGCAAAGGTACAATTTTTTAATTAAAAATTATAAATTAAAAATTAAAAATTTTGCTCGTTTCTCGTTCCATCACATCTTACATATTACATATTTGGCCGATTTGAGGATTTTTTTATAATTTTGTGGCGGAAAAACGAAGAATATGAGCGAAAAAAAGCAAGAGATAGACGGTAGATTCGGCCGCACGCGGCTGCTGCTTGGCGGCGAAGCGATGGCGCGGCTGAGTGGAGCGCGGGTGATAGTGTTCGGCGCCGGCGGCGTCGGGGGCTACGTGATAGAGGCGCTGGCGCGTAGCGGAGTGGGTGCGATAGATGTGGTTGACAACGACGAGGTGTCGCTGTCAAATCTTAATAGGCAGGTTATAGCGCTTGAGACGACGATCGGCCGGGCGAAGGTGGATGTGGCTATTGAGCGCGTGGGCGAGATCAACCCGTGGTGCCGCTGCGTGGGCTATAAGCAGTTTTATCTGCCGGAGAACGCCGACGCTATCGACTTGAGCGCCTACGACTACGTGGTGGACTGCATCGACACTGTGAAGGCGAAGATGGAGCTCGCGAGGCGCTGCGTGCGGCTTGGCGTGCGCCACATTTGCAGCATGGGAGCCGCCAACAAGTTGGATATCACACGTCTGCGCATCGCCGACTTCAGCGCCACCACTATGGATCCGCTGGCACGCATTATGCGCAAGAAGCTGCGCAAGGAGGGAATTGAGCATTTCAAGTGCGCGTTCAGCGACGAGAAGCCGCTTGAGCCTGACTATAGCGCCGTAGAGAGCCATGAGCTGAAGGGCGGCCGGCCGGCACCGGCAAGCAACGCGTGGCTACCAGCCGCGATGGGGCTGCTGATAGCGAGCGAGGTGGTGCTGGATATTGCCCGGGAAGGGTTGCAGTGCGAGAGGTAAATCGATTATGTGAGAGATTACTTGCCGAGGAGTTCGACGTTGTCGACGTAGACCTCGGTTATATAGTGCTTGATGGCGTTGCGGTCGTCCCATGAGCGCGTGCGGAGTTTGCCCTCGATATATAGCCGCGTGCCTTTGCGTATGTATTTTTCGGCCAGTTCGGCATTTTTTCCCCACATGATGATGTTGTGCCACTCGGTTCGTTCAGGGATTTGCACGCCGTCGGCAGTGACGTAGGCGCGGTCGTTGGTGGCGAGAGTGAACGATGCGATGGCCTTGCCCTTCTCGGGGTAACGCACTTCGGGGTCGCGACCTACGTGGCCTATGAGAATAACTTTGTTGACCGACATAAGAAAAGTTGCAATAAAATAAGTGTTACACAATTCAAGAGGCATCGCCGCGTCAGGCGAGCGCTTTGAGGGCAAGCCCCACGCGCTCGTGGAGTCCGCACAGTAGGTTCATGTTGTGGACAGCGCAACCCGCACCACCCTTGACTATGGGGTCGAGCATGGTGGTGATAAGCAGGCGTCCGTTGTCGGCGCGGCTGATGTAGATTAGCGCTTTTGCGGTGTTGACCACGTCACGCGAATCAATGTCGCGCGTAACGATGTGGGTGAGGTTGTGGTCGTCGTAATACTCCTCGAAAAGCTGGCGCACCATATCGACCTCGATATTGCAGTCGAGGCTGACGACGGTGCGCAGTGCCCGCCTGCTATCGGCGGGCATTATTGATAGGTTGATATCGCCATCGAAACTCTGCTGGAGGGCGGCGACCGCTTGTTGCAGCTCGCCGCGGACACCGTCGTGGGA
>JAFVDY010000015.1 GCA_017478265.1 Muribaculaceae bacterium
CAATCGAGGCCTTTGCCGCAGCAGGCTCAATATTGATTTTCTTTATGGCGATAGAGATGATATGCGACGTGGAAATCTTCAAAGGCAACGGCCCGATTAAGGAGGCCACCTTGGTTCCCATTGTGTTCCCGCTTGTGGCTGGTCCGGGCGTGTTCACAACGCTGATTTCGCTTAAGGCGATGTATGCCGACATCAACATCCTTATCGCGCTGTTGATCAACATGGTGTGGGTATACGTTGAGATCCGCCTCACCAACCGCGTCAAGCGCCTGTTAGGAGCTTCGGGCATCTACTTTATTCGCAAATTCTTCGGCGTAATTCTGCTCGCCATCGGCGTGAAGCTTTTCAGCGAGAACATAGTGGCGCTCTATCACATGCTGTCGCCGGCACAATAGGCGACAACGGGCTATAATTCGCCATACATCGGAATTGACGGCAAGAAACGATAACTTTTGCTATGATAGTCGATTACACAACAGAAGTGGTTCATGCCATTTGAGACAATCAGATAACGGGCGTGCAGCACCATATTGTAGCGTACTATCTGATCGAAAACAGCCTGATTGATTGCCACCTGCGGCGCCTTATACTCCACTATGAGCAATGGGCTGCCCGTATGGTCGAACACGAGCGTATCGCAACGTCGACGAATACCGTTCTGCACAAGCGAAACCTCATTATTCATAAGCGACGCGGGAAACTGGCGTTCGGCGACAAGGAAATTAACAAAATGCTGTCGCACCCACTCTTCGGGAGTGAGCGCCACATAACGCCTACGCAGCGAGTCGTATATCTCATAGCCCTCGCCTCGAGGCCTTATTTTGAATTGATATTGCGGAAGATTTAAATTTTCCATCAACGCTAAATACTACTTCATTATTCTTAAACGTTAGATATTTAAGAATTATTTTTCAACTGAAGCAAAATGGCAGCAAAAAAAGAAGACGTAAGCTATTTCTCGCTAATGACGGCTATAAAGGCTCATAAGTTCAGCCCTATATACATCCTTCATGGCGAAGAGGCTTATTATATCGACCAGTTGCAGCAAGCGATTATCGACAACGCGCTCACGCCCGACGAGCAAGCATTCAATCTCACCATCGCCTACGGCAGCGATATACCCGAGGCTAAACCGATACTCACGGCGTGCAAACAATATCCATCGTTCTCGCAATATCAAGTGATAGTGGTGAGAGAAGCGCAAAATATGGGCAAGAACAGCCGCGGCAACGCCACCGAGCTGAACCTGTTCAAGACCTACGCCGAGAGGCCTGTGATGTCGACCATACTCGTAATCTGCTTCAAGGGCGGCACTATCAAAGCGAAAGAACTAACCGACGCCGTGAAGAAGAATAAAACCGGCGTAATATTTGAGAGCGCGAAGTTACGCGACGGCCGACCGGTTGAGCAAGCGGCCGCCAATTATGCCAAATCGATAGGCTGCAATATCGACGACAAAAGCGCCTCTATGCTCGCCTCCAACATCGGCAACGATATATCGCGCCTGTTCGGTGAAATCGACAAGCTGAAACTGCTCGTAGGCAACGACAACCGCATCACTCCCGAACTGATAGAGCGCAACATTGGCATCAGCAAGGATTACAACTATTGGGAACTCGAAGACGCAATCATAAAACGCGATGCCGCCAAGGCTTATCGCATAGTGGACTACTATGAGCGCAATCCCAAAAACAACCCGGTGGTGCTCACCATCAGCATGCTGTTCTCGTTCTTCGCGAGTGTGCTGCTTGTGCAGACGTCAAAAGATCGCTCACCAGCGGCGCTGATGGCGGCGGCCGGAACAAAATCGCAATTCAGACTCTCAAAATTCGAGCAAGCGGCACGCAACTACAGCAAGATTGCCGTAGTCAACACCATTTCCAACCTGCGACGCACCGACGTGATGAGCAAAGGCATAGGATCACGACAGGACGCTTACCGACTGCTTAATGAGTTGATTTACAAAATTATGCACGCCTGATGCGGCGTGTTTTTTTATTTCCGCTCATATTAGTGCTCAACAATGTTGATAACTTTTTTATATAATGTGTAGCGAGAATGAAGAAAAATTTGTAACTTTGCGGCGCAAAAACCGATAGAAATAATCTAAAATGTTTAACAACATAATTATCTAACAAAGAATGAAGACAATTTACACTTTTGGCAACGGAAAAGCCGAAGGCAGTGCCGACATGAAACTGCTCCTCGGTGGTAAGGGAGCCAATCTGGCTGAGATGAACCTCATCGGTGTGCCTGTGCCTCCCGGTTTCACTATCACTACCGAGGTTTGCCGCCTTTACAACGAGAAAGGACGCGACGAAGTCGTTAAGATGATCAAAGCTGATGTTGAGAAGTCGATTCAACACATCGAGGCTCTGACCGAGAAGAAATTTAACGACCCCGCCAACCCCCTTCTGGTTTCGGTACGCTCGGGCGCTCCCGTGTCAATGCCCGGTATGATGGACACCGTGCTTAACCTCGGTATCAACGACGAGGTAGTAGAGACACTCGCCACAAAGTCGGGCAACCCGCGTTTCGCTTGGGACAGCTATCGCCGCTTCGTGCAGATGTACGGCGACGTGGTTCTGGGCATGAAACCGCAAAACAAGACCGATATCGATCCATTTGAGGAGATTATGGAGAAGGTGAAAGACGAGAAAGGCGTACAACTCGACACCCAGCTCGACGTTGACGACCTCAAGAAACTCGTCGTACTCTTCAAGGCCGCAGTCAAGAAGAGCACCGGCAAGGACTTCCCCACCAACGCTTGGGATCAACTCTGGGGCGCAATCTACGCAGTGTTCGACAGCTGGAACAACGAGCGCGCCATCCTCTATCGCCAAATGAACCGTATCCCCGAAGAATACGGCACCGCCGTCAACGTGCAGGCAATGGCCTACGGCAACATGGGCAACACCAGCGCCACCGGCGTTTGCTTCTCGCGTGACGCCGCTACAGGCGAGAACCTCTTCAACGGTGAGTACCTCATCAACGCTCAAGGTGAGGACGTAGTGGCAGGTGTTCGCACCCCGCAACAAATCATGACCGAAGGCTCACGCCGCTGGGCTAAGCTGCAAGGCATCAGCGAGCAAGAGCGAGCAAGCAAATATCCCTCGCTCGAAGAGACTATGCCAGAGTGCGCGGCACAACTGGTCGACATCCAGCACCGCCTCGAAGAGCACTACCACGATATGCAAGACATGGAGTTCACTATCGAGAACGGCAAACTGTGGCTGCTGCAAACCCGCAACGGAAAGCGCACCG
>JAFVDY010000171.1 GCA_017478265.1 Muribaculaceae bacterium
AGTTCATACAGAGTAGAGATGTCGCCGGCGTTGATGGCATTGTCGCCGTTGAGATTGGCGTTACGCTCGAAGGTGAGATCGGAACCGAGGATGATGGCGTAGAGCGTGGACACGTCGCCGGCGTTGATGAAGCCGTCCTCGTTGACGTCGCCGCGCTCGAAGCCCAATCGGCCTATGATGAGCGTAGCCCCGCCAAAGCTGGAGCCGTCGGCGTTAAACACTACGATGCCGGTGTTGCCATCCGCCGCGAGATAGCCTCCTTGCGGCTGAAGAACACCCAATCCGTCGGCGATATTGATTGCCGTCCATTGAGCGAAGGGAATGCCCCGCAGAGCGGTGGCGGTAAGCGAGCCGGCGTTGATGTTGAGCGTGCCTTGCGTGCCTCGCAGAGCCACATTATTGTCGGTCACCTCGGCTATGATATTCGGGCCGTCGAGGTTGATTACGGCGTTGGTGCCTCGCGTGCGAATGGCGTACGACTCTCCCTTGTCGATGAGTTTGAGAGTTCCGTCGCCTATGAAGGTGGTGTTGCCGTTGTAGCTCATGAAAGGTATGGCCTGCACCTTCTCGCCGGTGACAATCTCGCAGTCGCCTATCACGTTAATTTTGAAATTAGAATATCCGTTGACGTAAGTGCTATGCGTTTCATCGGGATATCCGTTGGCGATGACATAGGGGATGGCGTTGGAGGAGTTAAAGACGACGTTGTCGATGGTTAGAGTGCGGTTAGAGTGATCGTAGCTGAAGCCGTTGCCAGTCATGGCACCCGTTTGCCTGAAAGCGTTGTTGATATTAGCCCAATCAGTTTCGGTCCATTGTGCGTAGATGGGCGAGCCGTTGAGCAGAATGGGCGTGCGTCCCTGCTCAATTACCACCGTTTCGGCTTTGATTACAGTTCCCGACGCATCCACAAGACGCCCTGTGGTTGGATTGAGGCTTGCTCCAGGGTGGGAACTGATGTAATATCCATTGTCGGTTACCAGTTCGTTGAGAGCGTTGAACGTGCCTACGGTGCCTGTGAACTTAAATTTCGGAGGCGAGGCGAAGTCGCCGTCGCGGGCTATGACGCGCCCGTTTTTCGTTCCGCTTGCCCTAACGGCGTAATTCCTTGCCTTCACATTGACGTCGGCCTTGCCGTTAAGCTCAATGCCACCTTCCATGAGGTAAATTCCGATTCCCTGCTGGCCGCCAGCGCCGAATGTAATCGACTCCGAGCCCTCTACCAGCACGTGTCCTCTAATTGCCATTGCGATACCTCCGCGCTTGGAGTTGTTGATAACGGTTGTGCCGGCCACTACCAGGTGCAAGGTGTCGTTCAGATTGGGGATATTGCTGACTTGGGGATTGTAGGCGATGGTTATGCTATTGTTGGCGTCGTTGATTTCGCCGCCTATTTTAAGAGTGTTTGTTTGGTAGTTGTAATCTATCAACGCATCTGGTCGTCCCAAGAGTTTATTCCGCTTGACGTATCCTTCGCTCACGAGGGTGTTGAGGAATTCATCCATGTCCATGTCGGAGGAAAGTGCGTGTCCGCATATCGAGATGGGTGCTTGCAGGACATCGCCCGGTACGGAGAATGAGATTACGCCGTTGTTCTCGGCGATGCCGACCAGGCTGATGTCGTTGGTTTGGCCGTCCCAAGTCTTGAGGTTGGGATTGGTGGAGTCGTCGCCGGCGATCGAGATGTTGTTGCTCGTTCCGGGGAAGGGGTCGCTGTCGCTGTTGCCTTCGGTACTGAGTCCGGCACGAAGCAGTTCGTAGTAATTATGAGAGGCGTTGGCGTTAATCTTGTTGCTATCCCAGAGGTCGGCGTCCACCGAGTCCATACGCGCCACGAGCATTCCGTGTCCGGGCAAATAAGCGTCCCATTTCGAAGTCTGCTGGCGGTTCTCGAGCAAGAATTTCTCTTGGCTGTTGGGCGTGATGATTATGTATCCCTCGTTGGAGTCGCCGATGGGGTTGAGGCTATAGGTGCCGGAGCCGCTAATAACAGTCGGATTGGCAAACCCCATGCAGTAACGGTCGTAGAGACTGTAGCCGCACGGCGTGCGTGAGAAGTTGAGGTACCCTCCACTTGCCATCAGATCCCATTTTCCGGGGTGTAGGCTCTGTCCGTCGGTCTCGTAGTCGGTGTCGTAGAGGTCCTTGACGCCCAAGACGTGCGAGAACTCGTGGCAGATTACGCCGATGCCGTCGGGGATATAACCGTTGACTTCTTCCTTGCCGTACATCTCCACCGAGCACGCGTAGCGATTGAGGTAGACGCCGTCCATGTTGAGATAGGTCATAGTAGAGTGGTCATACACGATTGAGGCGTGTGGCCACAGGTAGCCGCTATCGTTGCCGTAATTGGAACCGAAGCCGGCGCAGACGAAATAGATGAGGTCGACCACGCCGTCGCCGTCGCTGTCGTATTGCGAGTAGTCAATCTGACTGTTGAGGGTCACCACCAACTCGGAGAAGAGGCGGCGGAAGTCCTTGGTGTGGTCCTCCTGGACGCATGATGTCTCAATCTTGACTGGTCCTACCACGTCGAAAGTCGGGCGGAATACGCCCATGGTATTGTCGACAAAATAGTCGCGCACACTACCGGTGAAGTTACTGTATTTATCGAAAATCGGGACGCCGGTGGCGGGGTAGCCTGTATAGTTGTCGGTGTTCATCATGCCGCTAAAGAACGACTGCGGGTCGGGCACCTCGAACTGTCGGTCGGAGAATTGAACCAAAATCACCAGTCCCTTGAAGTTGCTGCCGGCCGCGGCAAGTGGCTTTACTTTGAGTCCGTTATCGCGTTGCAAGCGCATCTTCTTTGCGCTACTCACCTTCTCAACATCCATCAGCCGCTTGGAGGTGGAGGCGAGGAATGTCTGCTCGTCGGTTGTCCGTGCCGCCATGTCGTGAGCGACAATGGCCGTGGGCGCGAGGCGTCCGCCGCGATTGGTGGCATAGACGTAATATCCCGCGCTGTTCTTGACCACGGTATAGCCGTCGACGGTTGTCTTGAAGTCGTAATACTCGTCGCCGTGCAAGACTACGGTTACGGAGGTGCCGTCGGGATTGGTGACGGTGAAAGGCTCGTCGAAAGCCGGAATTGCCGCTGCATTGAGTGCAAAAAACGCGAGCATGAAAGCGAGTAACTTATGTTTCATAATGTAAAAAATATTACTAATTTATTACTATCAAAATGCAAATTTACGCATTTTCCGACAAAACTGCAAATTTTCAGTCGAAAAAAGCGTAAATTTGTAACAATCGTGCCCTATTTAGCACAGGATTTAACCAAAATCGGTCAATAAGACGATTAAGTATTAAAGGTCGGGGATGCCGAGCTCTTTCATTTTAGCGTTGCCCCACTCATCATCGTCGAGTACTTTCTTGCCGTTTTCGGTGGCGCGGGCAGCTGTTGTGAACTCCTCGAGCAGCTCGCCGTAACGTGGGTACTTCTTCTCAACTTCTGCGGCCTCGGCTTCGGGGTCGAAGTTGGCGTCGCCCTTGCCGACCTTGTCGAGAATTGCCTGCATATCAAGGGCGAAGGGCTTGTAAGCAACCAAAATCTTGGTAAAATGCTCTTTCCACTGGTCGACGCTCCAGCTTGCGCCGTCCTTCTTAGCTTGATCAACGAGTTCAGCGAGGGAAACCTCGGGAGCCGCCTCGGGAGCCGCTTGCGAAGCCGAAGCCTCGACACTTGCCTTGGCGCTTGCGCTACCGCTCGCTTTGTCGTCGCCCGACTTGCAGCTGCCAACGCCCACGATAAGCGCAACAGCCATAAAAATTCCAAAAATCTTCTTCATTCTCTCAAAAAAATTAAATTAATAAAAAATATAATTCGATTGTTAACATTATGCTTCAGCTCTCACTATAGGCTATTTCATATCTATTCTTGTGTCATTCCTATTTAACATTAAATGAGGTTTTGCGCCGCAAAGATAATACATTATTAATTAATAATCAAATTTATGCCAAAAAATCTTAATAATTTGTGGATAGAATTATGAGGAGGATAGATTTGGTGGTGTGGAGAAGAATTTGTAACTTTGCGGCGTAAAACAATAATGACAGAAGAAAGATGTATTTTTCGGTAATAGTTCCGGTGTATAACCGTCGCGGCGAGGTTAGAGACTTGCTTGAGAGTCTGTCGCGTCAGACGGCACGCGAGCTGTTTGAGGTTCTCATTGTTGAGGACGGCAGCAGCGAACCGTGTCGCGATATCGTGCAGGAATATAATGAC
>JAFVDY010000172.1 GCA_017478265.1 Muribaculaceae bacterium
ACTGTGTTTTCGGGGTTAAGCATGGTATAAACTGCTTCGCAGTTTTTGATGGGTGGGACACTGGTTGACACTCCCCAGAAAACTGCGTTTTCGGGGTTAAGCATGGTATAAACTGCTTCGCAGTTTTTGGCGGGTGGGACACTGGTTGGCACTCCCCAGAAAACTGCGTTTTCGGGGTTAAGCATGGTATAAACTGCTTCGCAGTTTTTGGCGGGTGGGACACTGGTTGACACATCTTAAATCTTAAATCTTACATCTTACATCTTACATCTTCCATCTTACATCGAAGAGGGTGGGACACTGGTGGCATTTCTAATTTTTCTTTTAACTTGTTGCAAAGGTAGAGTGTGGGACATCTGGCGGCAAGTGTATTTTGGTAGGGTGAGTGGCATTATGATTATGATTGAATTAAAATAAGTTTTGGCTTTATACGGCTGTTAATTAATCGATTATGAATCTTGTGATTTAGATTTATCAAATTTTAACAGTAGCACATGACATTTTCAATGTGGAATTGCTACATTTGCCTCGCTTTTCCTACTGATTTCAGAAGAAAAACAAAGGGTAACTTACTACGCCTCAATCGAATATCGAGTTAAAACTACCGACCAAAAAATCTATTAAGGCAGCCTTACAATATCGATGAAGCGGTTAATTGATGCTACATTTTTATTACATACGAAAGTTTTTCAGCATATTTATACTACTAAAAGAGGTAAAAAGACATGAAGAAATTTTTTAATTGGCCCTTGATTGCGACAGCCATGGTAATCGCCGCGCTGTCGACCGCGCTCAGCGCCTCCGCCGACACTCCGACGGCGCTCTACATCATTGGGCAAGTAAACCAGTACACCGCTGTCGAGTGGAATCCGACTGTGGGTGTACAGATGACCGCCAACGGCGACGGCACATTCACCGCCGACGTCTATTGCCAAAGCGCCACCAACGACTTCTCGTTCGCCACCGAGCTCGGCAGTTGGGACGTTCTCAACAGCGAAGGCGGCATACGCCGCTATTGCTCGTCAAGTCCCGACTACTGGCGTATCACCACCAACATTGAGGGCACAAGCCGCTTCGACACCCCAATCGGACTTGTACACTATGATCCGAGTAACAATAAAAAAGGGTCGTTCCGCCTCGACCCCGGCTGCTATACCATAAATGTAGACTTGCGCGATGCCTCCAACCCCACGGTAAGCGTCTCGCGTAAGGCCGTGACTGTGGTGAGCGTGCCGCGAACCGAGACCGTCAAGGCCGGCACCGTGGTCACCGCCCAGACCAACCTCGACGAATTCGTGGCCGCCACCGGCTCAGGCGAAACGGTAACCGTCCAGCTCAAGGAAGGCACCGGCGACTGGGGCAACAGTGTCACACTCAACAATCGCGGACTGGCCACCGTGTTCACCCGTGCCTCAATCGGCAGCCTCGTGGTAGAGAACGCCATGGCCTACAACGTGCGCTCCGTGACAGCGCTCGACCAAAAGACCTACACCTGGACCGACGAACAGGGCGCCAAGCACACCTCGTCGCTCACTGACGTAGCCACCAATCCCAAACAGATAATGGCGCTGCTCAACAAGGTGTACACCGACCCCGAGATTCCCGGCGCCAAGACCCACACCGAGTGGAGCCCCGACGGCTCTTACCAGTACCCGCAGATTCCGGATGGACAGTCGAACTCGAGTTACCCCAAAAGCACCTATCAACAATCGCAAAAGACTATCAACTATGATACCCAAGCGCGAGTTAAATATGATTGGTGGGAAAGTAGTCAAAAGCAAGGCAACATCAGTAATATCTACACCTCGTGGATTGACTGCGACAAGCCCGTACCGCAACCCAACGAGGAGGGAGCCACAGTGCTCTTCGTGCAGGTGAAGGACACTTGGCATGCCGACGACATCCTCGCCTACTACAACAACGGTCCGATGACCAAAGTCGACTACGCCACTCGCGACTATACCATCATCAAAGACGCCATCGAGAGCATGCAGGTGATTACGAACCAGCTTCGCGTCACCGACGAGGCCAACGGCGGCAACAACCCGGGCAACCTCTTCCTAATCGACAATATCACCACCAGCCGCTTCTACTTTATCTCGAAAGGACGCGTGCGCGCCGGCAACGGTAGCGCGCCGCTCTACCTCACCTTCGAGCAACTGAGCCCCGTGCAGTCGACTGATCCCGACCGCGACATGAGCGAGGCGCTCAACTCGGGCGGCGTATACAACTTCCAGCACGACTGCTACGACGTGTTCCGCGGCGACAAGAGTGCCGCCTACGGCAACAAATACATTCCTCACTACGCACAGCTGAGCGGTTTCGACGTCAGCGACCGCGACAACATCGAGGCGCGCGTGCTACAAAACCTCACCCTCTTCCTGCCCGACAAGCGCTTCAAGCACCCCGACAGCGGTAGTGGCAACGGCCACCTCTACAACTACTCCGGCTCGGAGAACTTCACCACGTCGCCCAAGCTGCTGCTCTACAAGGCGCAACTCGAGGCCGAGGCCACACCCAGCGCCGAGGAGGGCTACTACGACATCAAGCTCGACTGGAGCTCGTGGTTTGGAGCCGACAAGATTCAGGCCGATGTAAAAGAGCAATTCTACGTCTACCTGATCGACGACGACGGCAACAAGGCGCTGCTCAACGACGCTATCGCCGCCAACGACAACTATCATTGCGACGCCACACTTGCCACCCCTACCGGCGAGCGCACCTACACCTATCGCGTGAAGCAGCTTAAGGAGCAGCAGAACTTCACCTTCATCGTAATCGCCAACCCTGAGGGTTCCGAGATGTTTGTGAAGACCAATGTGGCGCGAGTAGTGGTGCCCGGCAACGAGAAATTCTTCCTCGACGGCGCCAAATACCGCAGCCGCTACCAATTGAGCGAAGAGAAGAACGTCTACCAAAACACCCTGCGCCTGAGCCCCAACACCGACTACAACAGCATCAACACCGAGGCCGACTACTACGAGATGTACCGCACGCCACAAGGCGGCACTCCCGAGAAAATCGCCACCATCACATTCAGCCGCAACGGCGACAGCTATGACTACACGGTTAACTATGTGGCCTCCACTCAGGATACTGAACTGACCTACGACACCACAGCGCCAGTCACCTCCGGCACCATCAATCGTAAGGGATACATCGACGTGGTCGACCGCTTCACAGCCTCGACGGCCAACAACGACCACCCGGCCGGCTACTCTTACATCCTGAGCAGCAACGGCGGCAACGCCGAGCCCAGCAGCAACAGCTACAGCGTGCCAGTGTTCAAGACCAACAGCGCCGTAGTACTCGCCGGCTTCACACTGGAGCAAATCAATGGCGACACAGGGCACAAACTTGCCGAAGACAAGGAAATCCAGTATCACTTCGAGGCGCAAATGGATGAGGACCAACGGCTCAACCGATACGACGTGCACCGCGTGCACAGCGACGACTACCACACCCACATCGGCCGACTGCGCAAGGTGGGCGCCAACGCCATGTCACTAATCGGACTCAACCACGCCACCGGTCACCTCGCGGTTGACCTCGGCCACATCGACGACGCCTCGACAAAGAGCGTAGTCCAAGTGTACGACGACCTCGAGTACTGCCCCTCGAAGACTCCGGAATACGTCACCGAAATCTATACCTCGGCCACCGACATCGGCGGCAAGATGGCCACCGGTGTCGAGAACCACTACGGCAGCAAGATAGTGCAAACACAAGTGCCCGAGCTCGAGGTGACAACCGAGAACGTGACCCGCACCAATAAGATGCTGACTCCCGACCTCAAGCAAGAGGTGATGGGCTACCGCGCACGCCTCAACTTCAACCCGACGGTAAACACGGAGAAAGACACCGAGGTGTACTTCTACCGCACCTGGCGTGTGAACGACGACGGCACCGAGACACTGCTCAACACCGACGGTGTAGACCATAAATTTGACGACAACACCAGTGCCGACTACAGCATTCTGCGTGACTACTGGCCCGGCGAAAGCACCGTAGCTATCGACGACATCTACCAAGCGGCGGCTATCCCCGACTCGTACACCGAGACCGTTACGGTCGACGACTACGACGCCGAGGGCAACATAACCGGCTCGCACGAAGAGCAGGTGATAGTCGACGGCTCGAAGGACGTGAGCTACATCGTGCGCATGTACTCCACTCGCGAGCATATCACCCCCGGCAGCGGCAATCTGGCTCCGCGCGCCGGAGCCCGGAAGGCTCCGCGCACGCGCAACCAGCCCTCGGAGGACGGCAAATTCTACGTCACCGAGAAGGTGGTAACCGTCAAGTACACCAACCAGACACCAACGGCCATCAAGGAGGTCGACGCCGACGATAACGCCGAGGTGGTATCGGTTAAGTACTACAACATACAGGGCATCGCCGCGGATCGTCCTTTCGACGGCTTCAACATCAAGGTCGAGACCCTAAGCAACGGAAACACCATCGCCACAAAATTCAGGAAGTAATCTTCATACAATCTCCCCTTGTCAACCCCGGTAGAGCTAATCTCCCGGGGTTGACTTTTTATCATCAGTGGGACAGTAGGTGACACAAATGGGGGTCGCCCGTTGGGCGACGAGTTCAGTTGGTGTTGCTGGCCCCACCCTGCGTCGCTGTCGCTCCTTAGGGTGGGGTTATTGATGGGGTCCGCCGTTCCGGCGGCATTGGCGGACGTGGGACACTGGTTGGCCGACGCGCCCCAACTTCGATGTAAGATGGAAAATGTAAGATGTAAGATGTGCGCAATGGCGAGAGATACAAACTCGCACAAGGCTCCGCGGAGGCGAGGCGCTTTGTGCGAGTTGATTGTCGGGTGGGGTGAGGCTTGCCTCAAAAGCGAGGGGCTACTTCTTGGAGTCGCGCATGGCGGCGAAGATTTTGGTTTCGAGCTCGTCGGCGAGTTCTGGATTGTCGGCGATGAGAGCCTTGGCGGCGTCGCGTCCTTGTCCGAGTTTAGTGCCTTCGTAGCTGAACCAGCTACCGCTCTTCTTGATGATACCAAACTCAACGCCGAGGTCGATAATCTCGCCTATCTTGCTGATGCCCTCGCCGAAGAGTATTTCGAACTCCGCTTTGCGGAAAGGAGGCGCCACCTTATTCTTTACCACCTTTACCCGGGTGAGGTTACCGTAGACGTTGTCGCCGTCCTTGAGCTGTCCGATGCGACGGATTTCAAGTCGCACGCTGGAGTAGAACTTGAGCGCGTTGCCTCCGGTGGTGGTCTCGGGGTTGCCGAACATCACGCCAATTTTCTCACGCAGCTGGTTGATGAAGATACAGGTGGTGTTGGTCTTGGAGATGGTGGCCGTGAGTTTGCGCAACGCCTGCGACATCAGTCGAGCCTGAAGTCCCACCTTGTTGTCGCCCATGTCACCGTCGATTTCGGCCTTAGGCGTAAGCGCGGCCACACTGTCGATCACGACGATGTCGATAGCCGACGAGCGAATCAGTTGGTCGGCGATTTCGAGCGCCTGCTCTCCATTGTCGGGCTGAGCGATCCAAAGGTTGTTGACGTCGACCCCCAGCGACTCGGCATAGAAGCGGTCGAAGGCATGCTCGGCATCGATGATAGCGGCAATACCTCCCGCCTTCTGCGCCTCGGCTATAGCGTGGATTGCCAGCGTGGTTTTACCGCTCGACTCGGGGCCGTAGATTTCGATAATGCGGCCGCGGGGATAGCCACCTACGCCCAAAGCGTGGTTGAGGGCTATAGAGCCGGTGGGGATCACTTCGATGTCCTCAATGCGCTCGTCGCCGAGCTTCATGATAGAGCCACGACCGAACGACTTGTCGATTTTATCCATTGCCACTTGCAGTGCCTTCAGCTTCTCGGCACTCGGTGCGGGCTTAGCAGCCGCCGGTTGCACCTCGGGATTGGGATTGGTGTTGATTTCTTCTGCCATAATGTTGTATCGATTTTTATAAGTTTAAATTCAGAATTTGGTTGGCGCTGTCCTTAGTGTTCACCTTGGTGATGATATGCTCCACGGTGCCGTCCTCGGCGATGATGAAAGTAGTGCGCACGACACCCATATAGGTTCGTCCGGCCATTTTCTTCTCCTGCCATACCCCGAAGGCCTTGCACAGTGTGAGGTCGACATCGGCAATAAGCGGGAAAGGCAGCGAATATTTGGCGGCAAACTTCTCGTGGCTTGCGGCGCTGTCCTTGCTCACCCCCAGCAGGGCGTAGCCTGCCGCTTGTAGTCGGCCATAGCCTTCGCTCAGGCTGCACGCCTCGGCGGTACAGCCGGGGGTGTTGTCCTTGGGATAGAAGTAGATGATGAGTTTCTTGCCGGCGAATTGGTCGGCGGTAATGATGTTGCCGGCGGCATCTGAGCCGAGCACAGCGGGTATTTTATCTCCTATTTTCATATTGATTTGAAAAGTTTTTTGTTATTTTCGTTTCGTTTGACGGTGCAAAATAAAGATGCTGAGAGGAAAAAGTGTTTCACACCTACATAAATAATTATTAATCGCCGATATTTTTTTTCTGCGGCATATAATTGTTGAGCGCATCGCGCAGGGCCTTCACGATTTGTTTTCGCAGTTCGACGGGTTGCAGCACCTCCACGGCGGCACCGTGCGAGAGCAGCCGCTCGCGCAGGTCGAAAGTGTTGCACATCTTATAGTGGAAGATTGAGTATCGGTCGTGCACCACCTCGGATTGCGAGGGGTGCAACGGCAGGGCGCGGAAATACTTGGCTTGCGTGGCCTCCACTCGCAGCATGATGTCGATTGGCTCTTGCGTCGAGGAGGTGATGCCGTAGCAGTGCTTGAAGAATCGGTCGGGCCTCAGCGTTGCGGGATAGGTGAATGTAGAGTCGAGTATCTGCAGGTCGGTCATGCGGTCGAGCGCATAGGTTTTAATCATGTTGTCGTCCATATTGCGTCCTATCACGTACCACAGCTGCCGGAAAATCTTCACGAAGTAGGGCTCCACCACGTTCTTCTTGGCCGTGAGGCGGGTGTATCCCTTATAGCTGAACGCGATGCGGCTATTGGCCCGCATGGCATCGATAATCACCGGCAGGTGTTTGCGCGCGCTGGGCACGCTCTCGAGCACGATGCGCGACGCGATATCGCTGCTGTCGCTGAGCATTCCGCTTATCGACATCGAGTCGAGCAGCCATTGCTGCCGGCGGTTCTCCATATCGCTCTCGTCGTGGTTGATAAAGTACTCGAAAGTGGCGTTATTGCACTCGATGGTGATACCGAAAGTGTCGAGAATCGACTCGCGATAGTTGTAGAATGTGCGGCGTGAGATGGGCTTGCCGTCGTTCAACTCAGATGCTTCCCACAGCTTGTTGAGCCGTTGTAGCGAGAGCGCTCCGTGGCGCTCGATGGTGTCGATAATCCAGATGTAGCGTGCTACTAAGTTTCGTGCCATAGCTTTAATGCTTTAAATGATAAGAGGAATAAATTGGTTCAAGCGCTACGACGCAACAGGAACAGACCGAGCATGGTGAGCAGGGCGTTGTAGAGCAGGAGTTCGAAGCCCATCTCATAGTCGAAGGCTGCTTTGAGCCACCATTGAGTGACAAGACTGAGCACCGGCGCCGCCACACAGACTATAGGCACAAGGCGGTCGCGCACGGCGGTTTTACACATCATGCCGAAGGCGAAGAGTCCGAGTATTGGCCCGTAGGTGTAGCTGGCGAGCGCGTAGACGAGCTTGATGGCGCTATCGTTGTTGAGCAGATAGAACAGATAGATGATGGCGCCCATGGCGATTGCCATCGCCACGTGGATGGTGCGGCGCGTGCGGGCGAGCTTTCGCTCGGCCGCGGTGTCGGCGTCGGCCACGGTAGCCTTCTTGCCGAGGATGTCGACCATAAACGAGGTGGTGAGCGCCGTAAGCGCCGAGCCCGCCGCCGAATATCCGGCGGCGATAAACCCGAGCACAAACAGGACGAGCATCACAATGGGCATTGAGTCGTCCATGGCCACGGTGCTGAAGAGCGCGTCACTCTTCTCGGGCGGGACAATGGCTGTGTGCCGCACATAGAGCACGAGCATCGCTCCCAGCACGAGGAATAGTCCCACCACAAACACCTGAGTGATACCGCTCACGATAAGGCCTTTTTTCGACTCCTTTACGTTCTTGCTGGCGAGGGTGCGCTGCATAAGGTCCTGATCAAGCCCGGTCATCGCTATCACCATGAAAATTCCGGCAACAAATTGTTTCCAAAAGTAAGTGCCTTCCTTGGGGTTGTCGAAGAAGAACATACGCGAGCTATCGCCGTCGGCAATCGCCTTGATGGTGCCGCCGAAGCCGTAGCCGAGCGACGAGGCTATAAAGTAGATGCAGAGCACCACGCTCAGGATAAGGCAGAGCGACTTGAGGGTGTCGGTCCAAATCACCGTCTTCACTCCGCCTTGCAGGGTGTAGAGAAAGATGAGGGCGATGGTGGCGACCACGTTGAAGATGAAGGGAATGCCCAGCGGCGCGAACACCAGCAACTGCAGCGACACGCACACGACCAAAAATCGCACCGCGGCGCCCAGAATCTTGCTGATGAAGAAGAACACCGCTCCGGTCTTGTGGGTGACGGTGCCGAAGCGCTCCTCAAGATAGCCGTAGATCGACACCAGGTTGAGGCGGAAGAAGAGCGGCATCAGCACATAGGCTATCACGAAGTAGCCCACGGCGAAGCCCAGCACCATCTGCATATAGCTGAACTGCGACGCCACCACCATGCCAGGCACCGAGATGAAAGTCACTCCCGAGATGGGAGCGCCAATCATGGCTATGGCGACTATGAACCATGGTGCTTGCCGTCCGCCGGTGAGCGCCGTAGAGGTGTCGCTCTTGCGCGAGGCGAGCCACGAGATAATGAACAGTAGGATAAAATAGCCTACAATGGTGAGTAGTACAATCCAATGTTTTGCCATATTTCGTTCGAATTATAAGTTACTGATTATTAATTAAAATTTGCTGATTGCTCATTTGCTCTGTGGTGGCTCGGGATAGAGCAGATAGGGGCGGCGTTGCTGCTTGAAGCGGGCTACGTCGTCGCGCCAAGTGGCTTTGATCTCGTCGGCGCTCTTGCCGTCCATTATCATTTGCTTGATGTCGCGTCGGCCCATCAGCAGGTCGAAAAAGCGGGTGAAGAACTTCTCGCCCATGTCGGTGCTGCGGTAGGCGTCGATTACGTATTGCAAGTTGATGCCTTGGCGTATTGCCTGCTCGGCGTCGAGGTTATGCAGGTCGACACCGTAGCACAGTTGGTCGAGGCACGGCGGCTTTTTGGCTCCCGGTCGCGAGCGCGGCGTGAAGGTGAAGGATTTGCCTTTCATCGTCGGGTGGCCGTAGAGCTGGAAAGGCCAGTCGGTGCCGCGCCCCAGGCTGATGGGTGTTCCTTCGAAGTAGCAGGTGCTCGGGTAGAGATAAATCGAGAGCATATTAGGCAGATTGGGCGATGGCGCGATGGGCAGCGCGTAGCGCGTCTGGCGGGTGTAGTTGTCACATTCCACCACGTGCAGCTCAATCTCCTTGCCGTCCTCGAGCCAGTGCTCGCCGTTAGCCATCAGTGCGAGTTCGCCCATGGTCATACCGTAGACGGTGGGGATGGGCAACCACCCTACCCCGCTCTTGAGGGTCATGTCGAGGATTGGTCCGTCGACGGTCATGATATTGGGGTTCGGGCGGTCGAGCACCACCACGCTCTTGCCGTATTTGGCCGCGGCGTCCATGAGGTGGATCATCGTCACGTAATAGGTGTAGAATCGCAGGCCCACGTCCTGGAGGTCGATTGCTATAACATCAATGCCGGCCATGGTGGCCGCCGAGGGCATAGGCGTTTTGCCGTCGTAGAGCGAGGCGATGGGGACGCCGGTCTTCTCGTCGACGCTGCTGGCCACGTGCTCGCCGGCGTCGGCGTTGCCGCGGAAGCCGTGTTCGGGCGAGAATATGGTGACTACGTTGACGCCATGGCCGAGCATGAGGTCGAGCGTGTGCTTATCGCCCACCATGCCCGTTTGGTTGCTCAGCAGCGCCACGCGTTTGCCCTTGAGCAGCGGCAGGTATTCATCCACACGCGCCGCACCCGGTATCACAGGCAGTCCGGCATCGTAGCGAGCCAGCTTCTCTTGCATCTTTTTGTCGCGTTGCTCGCCGGGGGTGAGCGCTCGGCCGCAGGCCACGGGCACCGAGAGGGCAACCATCATTACGACCATTATCAAATTACGTGCTATTTGTTTCATTCCAGACGTTTTTTAGAGGGTTATTGCGTGCAAAGTTAAGGACAATTCCGCAGTTGTGCAACTTTTTTTCTCAAATTGTTATAACGGAAATAATTTGGGCGGATTGAGTGACTGATTGGCGGGAAATTAGTAACTTTGGAGGCTGAAAACGAAATGATAAAGCGATGAAGATTGTAATTCAACGAGTTAAAGAGGCCTCGGTGACAATCGACGGTGCCGAGGTGAGCCGCATAGGCGGCGGACTGCTTGTGCTGGTGGGCGTCACTCACGACGATGGTGCCGACGATGTGGAATGGCTTGCGGCGAAGACAGTGGCGCTGCGAATCTTCGACGACGAGCAGGGTGTGATGAACCGCAACGTGGCGGATGCCGGCGGCGAGGTGTTGGTTGTAAGCCAGTTTACGCTTCACGCCAGCACTCGCAAGGGAAATCGTCCGAGTTATATACACGCGGCCCGGCCCGAGGTGGCCGTTCCGCTCTATGAGGCGTACTGCCGCCGCGTGGGCGAGCTGTTAGGGCAGCCGGTGGGGCATGGAGTGTTTGGCGCCGACATGGCTGTGGCTCTCGTGAACGACGGCCCTGTAACCATAATTATCGACTCGAAAAATCGCATTTAACAGTATGCGGGAAGGCCGGGCAGCTTTGGGCTGTCCGGCCTTCGTAGGGGGGGTGATAATGAGGAAAATCGCGTCCTTTCGGGCGCGATTTCCGTTAGGGGGCGGTTACCTACTCTCCCACTTTCGCAGTACCATCGGCGTGGTGAGGCTTAACGTCTCTGTTCGGAATGGGAAGAGGTGGGACCCTCACGCTATAACCACCTTAATCTCTTTAAAATGAGGAATTAGGAATTAGAAATTCGTAATCCGTCATTTTTTTGATCAGTTGACGGGGAACGCTACTTGACTCTCTCTCGAAGTCTCG
>JAFVDY010000173.1 GCA_017478265.1 Muribaculaceae bacterium
AGCGGCGGCGAGAACCTCGTGAATAACATCTATTGCCCCGCCAACTTCGTGGCTCAGGACAAATACTACTTTATTGACCCGATCGCTTGCGAAATCGCAACCATCAAGTGGGCGGTGCTCGCCGAAGACGGCAACATGTACATCCTCGCACGCAAGAAAGCCGACACCGGCGAAGTTTACAACGACGAGCGCGTCGAAGGCGGCTTCGCTATCGACACGCAATACCTCACCGGAGGCGGTCTCGACGAGAACAACGCCGCTTACGAGATCGAAGCCATGATCGTTAAGCGCCCGGGCATCGCGTTCGCGCCCGACATCAAGGGCAATGTGAAGCCCTCTACCGGCAAGCTGAGCGACGACTATATCATCTATCCGCTCGCAGTGAAGGATAAGGTGAACATCATCACCGCTATCGACGACATCAAGGCTCACAACTCTCAGGTCAAGAGCGTACACTACGTCAACGCCGCCGGCATCGCGGCCGAACATCCATTCGACGGCCTGAACATCGTAGTCACCACCTACACCGACGGCACAAGCTCAACCGTGAAGGCCGTATTCTAAATAAAATAATGAGGGTGGGTCATAAGCGCATTACGGCACACCCTCATTAATATATTAATCTTAAACAAAACACTTGAAAGGTATGAAAAAAATTTTTAAAGATCTCTGCTCATAGCGGCTATAGCCTGCTCACAGTCGACTCTCGCTAAGGTAGGCGACACCTTTAACGAGAATATTGGAGGCATTTTTAACCCTCATAAACTGGTTATGCGAAAAGTGGCTGACTCTTCCGGCGCCCGTGAGGTTGTGATTCAAGAAGTGACCACTAAGGACAAAGATGTCAAATTTGAGCTACCTTCGTATGTAAGAGACGGACTTACTGCCTACAACATCGTGGGTATCGACCCCGGAGCTTTGATGAACTGTAAGATGACAGAGATTGACTTATCGGCTGCTGTTCACATGACCTCGATCGGCAACTTCGCTTTCGCGGGCAACCCCAATCTCACCACCGTCTATCTGCCCCACACGCTCACAACGTTGGGCACAAACGCGTTCCAAAACTGCTACAAGCTTACCACAGTGAAGGGAGGCGCCACTGACAAAACCTACCTCGCGCAATCGCTGCCGGTTAACATCAAGACTTTGCCTCGCGGCATATTCAAAGGCTGCACATCGCTCACCAAAATCAGCATCAATGGCGCGACAACCGCCATCGGCGACTCGGCATTCACAAGTTGCTCAGCGCTGACCACAGTCGGCTACTGGAATTATTCGGGCGATACTGAGTATACCTCGCCTGATGGCAATAACTACCTGCCGCAAAGCTGCGCCTCGGTGGGCAACTACGCCTTTGCGGGAACAAAGCTCGCAAGCCTCTATATGCCCGGCAGCACACTCAAAACCATTGGCGACGGAGCCTTCCGCAGCACCAACCTGCTGAAGAAAATCGGTCGGTTCACCTACACTTCGCCAAGCGCTACCGTCAACATTACCGACGACTGGCTGCCCACAACACTTACCTCGATCGGCAACTCGGCATTCCAGTTCTCGGGAATCGAGACGGTGAATATGAGCAACAATGTGACCAGCCTCGGCTACTATTGCTTCGACCAATGCTCCAACCTCGCGAGCGTTACGCTCAGTACAGGTCTGACAACTCTTCCCACACGCGCCTTTAACCAAACGGCGTTGACCACCATCAACACCCGCAACGTGACCTATATCGACCAATTCGCTTTCAGCGAGACCAAAATCACATCTCTCACCAACTTTAATATTCCGAAAGTAGAGGAAATTGTCAACGGCGCGTTCAGCGACATCTCAACGCTTACAAAGGTCGAGTTTCCCTCTACCATCAAGGCTATCGGCACCATCGCCTTTAAAAATTGTCCTAACCTGAAGCTGGTCGACTTCCAACTCGTGAAGAAGAACGCCACCACAAGCTCCGCCGACGAGGGCGTATTCGTCAACAGCGACGCCTTCGACGCCACTCAGAAGGCCAACGCGCGACTCTATGTGCCCTACGGCTACGAGGAGAGCTTCTACACAGTAGCCGGCACCAAAGATTTCGCGTTCAAGCCCATAGTGGGCGGCGGAACGTTCGCGCTCGTGTTTGCCGATGGTAAAATCGACGCCGACAAGCACTACCACTATGTGGTTACCACCGCCGCCGAGCAACTGCACGGAATCGAGCCTTTAGGCGACAACGCTCTGCTCGTGCGCGACGAGCTTGAATACGTAACTCCCGCCGAGCAAGGCGACCTCGAGGACTACCCCTCGCTGAGCAAGCTCACCGGTAGCGACAATTTTGAGTACAGCCGCTATCCCTGGTACATCTTCCAGGGCCTCGGCGCCGCCAATGCCGGAAGCCTGCTGAGCGGCAATATCTGTCTTGAGATTGTCGACCGTGTAAACCC
>JAFVDY010000174.1 GCA_017478265.1 Muribaculaceae bacterium
AACACGTCCTTCTGTGCGAGTTTGAATCCCACGCGTTTCTCGAGTACTGCGAGCAGCATGTTCATGCGTCGCTGGTCGAAACCGGTGACAGAGCGTTGCGCTGTGCCGTAGGCGGCGGTGCTGACGAGCGCCTGTACCTCGATCAGGAACGGTCGCGTGCCATCGACGGCGATGCCCACAGCGGTGCCGCTCAGCGGCTCGTCGCCCTGTGAGAGCAGCATCTCGCTCGGGTTGGTGACCTCTCGCAGTCCGTCCTCGCGCATCTCGTAGATGCCCATTTCGCTCGTTGAGCCGAATCGGTTTTTAATGCCTCGCAGGATGCGGTACATATAATGTCGGTCACCCTCGAATTGCAGTACGGCGTCGACGATGTGTTCCAGCACTTTCGGTCCGGCGATGGTGCCCTCCTTGTTGATGTGTCCGATGAGGATTACCGGCGTGTTGGTCGACTTGGCGTAGCGCAAAAAGGCCGCGGCACATTCTCTCACCTGACTCACGCTGCCCGCCGCCGAGTCGATTTGTTCGCTCGCGATGGTCTGAATGGAGTCGACGATGATGAGGTCGGGCCGGAACTCCTCGATGCCTGCGAAGATGGCGTCGAGCGAGGTTTCGCACAGCAGGTAACATTCGCAGTCCATGTGTCCGCCTGCGATGCGGTCGGCTCGCATGCGCAGTTGCTGGGCGCTCTCCTCGCCGCTGATGTAGAGCACGCGTCGCGAGCGTATGCGAAGCACGTTTTGCAGCACGAGCGTCGATTTGCCGATGCCCGGTTCGCCGCCGATGAGGATGATGCTGCCCGGCACGAGTCCGCCGCCGAGCACTCGGTTGAGTTCGCCGCTTGGCAGCTTGACGCGCGGCAGGTCTTGCGCCTCGACCTGCGATAGCTTGAGTGGGACACTACTTTTGCGCATCTCGCCGCTGGCGCCGAGCGCGGGCGTGCCCTTGGCCACGGCCACCGGTTGCTCCACCATGGTGTTCCACTCGCCGCATGCGGGACACTTGCCCACCCACTTCGCCGATTCGGCTCCGCAGTTTTTGCAGAAGTATGCTGTCTTTTTTGTTACCTTCGCCATGTTCGTTTCTCGTTGCTCTTTTAATATAATGTAGGGTGGGTAAAAAAAGTCCACAGCCGCTTACACAACCATGAACTTTCACTTTTACCCACTTAAATGGGGTGGAATATGGGGTTCGAACCCACGACCTTCGGAACCACAATCCGACGCTCTAACCAGCTGAGCTAATTCCACCATTTTTATCGTTTGACGGCTGCAAAGGTACGACATTTTTCCGGACTGACCAAATTTTTTTCGAAAAAAATTAAGAATGGCCCTCGAATTTATCTGCGGGCGGTATAGTGGTTGGTATATCGGGGGGCGTTGCCCACGGTCGAGACCGTGGGTTATGCGTAGTGGGCTGACTGCGTCAGCCTCGCGCTTCGCGCTTCGTTTTTTTGTAATCTGCAGGTGTGTGGGACACTATTGGGCGGTTTTTTACTCGCATACCTTCGGCATGCTTTTTACGAGATGTGGGTTGCCAATGGCACCGGGGTTGCGGGCTTCGCTTGCCACAGGGGCTGCGGGCTTCGCTTGCCACAGGGGCTGCGGGCTTCGCTTGCCACAGGGGCTGCGGGCTTCGCCCTTGCCACCTGCCTGAATTCCTAAGCGCCTCTGGCGCTTTTTTTGGGACGGGCGCTTGCACGCAGGGGCTGCGGGCTACGTCAGGGGCTGCGGGCTTTGCCCTTGCCGCCTGCCTGAATTCTTAAGCGCCTCCGGCGCTTTGTGGAGGGGGTTGAATCGCTTGGCACAGGGGCTGCGTCAGGGGCTGCGGGCTTGGCCCTTGCCGCCTGCCTGAATTCCTGCGCGCCTCCGGCGCTTTTTTGGGGGGTAACGAGAAACGAGGAGCGAAAAAAAGGCGGCCCGGTGGGGTCGCCTTTTTTTGGGGGGGTGTCAGCCCTTTTTGGGTGGGGGCTTCGGTTAGCGTACTTGGGCCTTTTCGCCGGCTACTACGTAGATGCCGGGGGTGAGGCCGTCGATGGTGGCGCGGCCCGTTTGGTCGGTGGTCACCTGCTGGACGAGGCGTCCGGCCATGTCGTAGACGCCGAAGGTTTGTCCTGCCGGCCCTACCACTTCCATTCCTCCTACGCCAGGACGGAGGCTAACCTCGCCGACGTTGCCATTTATATCGTCGATAGCGGTGACGACGGCGGCGTTGGCGTCCCAGTCGAGGTAGAATTCGGTGGTGAGGTTGGCGTTACCCTCGTCGTAGCCGTAGGAAGCGCGGGAGTCGCCGCTTGCCGCCGGCTCGAGCACGGCGATGGTGCCGTAGACCTTAGGGGGGTCGATATCGTCGGCGCTGATGGCATCCTTGAGTCGAGGTGCTCCACTGGCGTCTTGATGACTTATCATGTGATCGAACGAAACCTTAGTGGCGTCGAAACCGTCGGCGCGAAGCATTCGTTTGCTACCGGTGTGGATATACATATCGCTTTGTTCGTCTCCCACGAAGTTGCCGCCGGCCTTGTCACCCGCGGCGTTGGCGTCGAGCTGGAAGTAGTATAGTACGTCGCCGTTGGGCTTCGCCTGCGCGTTGGCTTTCACCTTGCGTCCGTTGTTGGCGCAGTTGTAGTTGGTGACGGTGACGCCGGTGAGGTCGATGCCGTTGACGTGGTTGTTGTGGAAGTCGAGCACGGCCATTGCCTGCGACGGGCTTACGGCCAGCTTGTACAGTTCGTTGTTGGCGGCCTTGAGTGTTGTCAGTCCTGAGGCGGCTGTGAGGTCGAGGTCGGTGAGCCAGTTGCCGACGGTGCCGTTGGGTGCGTTAGTGTCGTCGTTTGAGCAGTCGAGGTATTCGAGAGCCGTGAGTTGATTTATGCCCCGTCCGGTGAAGCCGTCGTTGTCGAGGTGACAGTTGGCGAAATCGAGGTGTGCGAGCTTGGCGGCGCTGTTGCTGTTGATGTCGAGAGCCGCGATGGCGGGGTTGTTCTGCACGTCGACGCGCTCGAGTGCGTTGAAGCTGCCGAGCGGGACACTCGTGAGGTTGTTGCGCGAGGCGGCATAGCTCAGCGCCTCGTTGCTCACGCGCAGGTCGCGCAGGGTGGCGGTAGCGGCGGCGGGCATTTCGAGAGTGCCGGTGAAGTGACTGTCGTTGATTTGATACACCTCGAGGTGGTTGAGCGTTTCGAGTCCGATCACGTCGTTCATCGTCGCGTTGTGGTGCAGATAGAGCTCACGCAGGTCGTTGTTGTTGGGGTCCTGCGTGATTTCCATGTAGTTAAACTCCGGCATATTGTGAGCGCTCATCACTTGGAGGTGCGGCGTGTTGACCGACACGAGACTGTCGAGCACGGGCAGGGCGCTCAGGTTGAGCTGATAGGGGTTGCCGTGCACAGTATAGCTGTGCGTTCCACCGTTACGGTCGGTGTAGGTGGTAGTCCATGTGCCGTTGCCGTTGTCGGTGTAAGTGTTCTGGCTTTGGTAGTTGCCGCTCACGTTGATGTATCGCAGGTGCTCGCCGGTAGCGCCGTCGGCAAGGCCTATGTAGTCGAAGTTGCTGCCGCTCACATCATAATGTTCCATGAGCGGATTGCGTGCGCTTACGCGCAACTCGCCTTGCATAATAGCCGGGTCTTGTCCGCGCATCTCCTTTGCCTCAAGATATTTGAGGTTGGGGCATCCGGTAATCTGACCGCCATTAGAGCTGTTGCTTGCTTGCGGAGCCGAGCCAATACCGAGCGACTTCATGCCGTTGTAGTTGCAGATGAGAGTATCGAGCAGCGCGCAGTGGTTGATAAGCACGAAGCGTGGCACTCCCCAGCGTCCTACGGTATGTCCCTCGTGGTCGGCTTGAGTCTTAGTGGTGAGCGTGAGCGGCCCTTGCCGGTTGGCTACGTAGATACGGCTTGTGGCGGTGTTCTCGATATAGGTCTCGCTGATGTTGAGGTATCGCAGGTTGGTTTGGCGATAGAGGTCGAGCATACGCAGTCCGATGGTGTCGTTGGCGTCGCCGGTGAATGCGTCGCGCCGCACCTTCCACGCGGTCTCTTTCCATTGCTTGATTACGCCGTCCTGGCTGTCGAGATAGTAGAGCGGACCTACGTCTACGGCATCGGTACGGTCGTTGATAAATCGGTTGCAGCTTACGTCGAGCCATTCGAGAGCGTGGTTTGTCTCGAGGTGGATAGAGTCGCACAGGTGGTTGTGGCTCAGGTTGAGTCGTTTGAGTCCTGTGAGGTCCTCGATGTTGGGGCATGTGGCGGCGGTGTATTTGCCGTTGCCGTAGGCAGCGCGGTAGTTGGCGTTGCCGCTTGTTCCTCGCGCGGTGCGGTTGGCGAGTGTTCGGATCACGTTGTGGCTGGCATCGAGTTGTTCGAGTCCGCTGAGTCCGGAGAGCGAGCCGTCTTGGCCGATGAGCACGATCCGGTTGCCCGAGATGTCGAGTTTCTTGAGGCTCGAGAGCCCCTTGACGTAGATGCCTTTACCGGCGTCGGTGGTCATATCGGTGGCGCTGGCGAGCTTGGTGATGGCCTTAAAGCCGTTCACCTTCACACTGTCGAGCGCGTTGTTTCCCGCGAGGTTGATAGCCTCGAGCACGGTGTTTGAGCCGTCGGCCGCGGAGGCGTTGGTTTGCACGATCGCGGGGGGCGTGAGGCTATAGTTGATAGCCCATTGGTCGGGCGTGGTCTGCGCCACGCTGGCGGTAAACTTCTTGATGGGTGCCACGGTGCTCTTGTTGCTCAGCGAGATACCCTTGAGGCTGATAGCGTCGCCGTTGAGCGTGAGATCCTGCGCGAACGCGTTCTCTTGCAGGTAGAGGTATTTAACGCCCGCGGTGACGGAGGGGATGGCGTTGAAGTTGTTTTGGTTGAAGTAGAGCGCGAGGTTCATGCCTGAGGTGGTCTTCACCAGCGGATAGCTGCTGTTGGTGTATCCGCCGTTATTGGCTTCCACCTTCGTCATTGCCGTGTTGTTCTCAACATCGATAGTGGTGAGTGCGGGACAGTTGGTGATGGTGAGTCCGTGCGCCCAAATGGTGTTGTCGCTCAAGTCGACGCTCGTGAGGTTTTGGTAACCGTTGAGCGTGATGTCGGCGCTTGCGATGGCGTTGTCGCTCAGGTTGAGGGTAACGAGAGCGGGGTTGTTGGTGGCGTTAAGAGTGTTGGCCTGCGTCGCGTAGAAGAGGTCGCAACCGGTCATGGTGAAGTTGGTCAACAGCGGGCAACCGTCCACTTCGATATACCGAAGCTTGGAGTTACTGCCGTCCACGTCGTGGTTGGCGACTACCGATTGGAGTAGCGCGTTGTTGCTCATGTCGATTGACAGTAGCGTGTTGGGCGTGCGCGGCACGGTCACATTCACCAGCTTGTTGCCCGTGACGTCGAGCTTGGCGAGTTTTGACAGGCCACTGATACCGGTCGAGATGCCGAAGTTGATGTCGGTTAATTCACCGTTATAGATGGTGATTTCGTCGAGATTGGTGTTGCCTTGAAGGTTGACGTTCTTAAGAGGTAGCCCGTTGGTGCGCAGCAAGTGAAAGCCACCACTCGAGTGCTTTGAGTTGTTGCTCAGGTCGAGATTCTCGAGAGCCGTCAGCGGTTGCAGCGACGAATAGCTCGTTGAGACTGGTGTGGAGATTGAGTAGATTGCGTTGTTGGCGGCATTAAGTGTGGAGAGGGATGTAAGTCCGCGCAACGAGTTCTTACCGTTATCGGCGTTAGTGCCGAGTGTGGAGATGTTGTTGCCGCTGATGTCGAGCGTCTCGAGATTGCTCAGTTCGGCCACGTACAGGTATTTACCGGTTCCGGTCCAATTGGAATAACTTGAAATATTGTCTTGCCAGTTGGCGCAAAATTCTTCAATTTGGTTGTTGCTGATGTCGAGCGTCTGCAGGTTGGTGCACCCCATGAAAGCCGCCTTTTGGATGCGGTTGCCGCTGAGGTTGGCGCTCGTCATAAGAGTATTGTTCGACAGCTCTATCTTTTGCGGCACGGTATGACCGGTGTAGGTGAGGGTGGTAAAAGCATTGTTCTTTGCCACCAGAGCGGTCAAAGCGGGGAAGACCTCAACACCATTGAGAGTGGTGAGGCTGTTGTTCGACACATCGACAGTGGTAAGTTTAGTAGCGCCAGATGCTCCTACAATCGGGGTTAAGTTTGTCAGATTACAATTTGTGACGTTCAGTGTTGCGAGATTTGTACAACCGGTTATATCTAACACATCAATCTCACTATCATTAGTTAATGATATTGATGTAGCCGTAGTATTACCAGTGAAAATCAAACTATCAAGAGCCGGAAAATCAATAGACCAAGTTTTATATGAGTTAGTTTTACCGGTAGTTCCACCTAAATTTAAATAACGTAAAGAAGGATGGTTGGTTTTATTGAGGTAAGTCATCCAGTTGCTATGGAAAGCAGTATTATTATTTAGGTTCAAATATGTCAGTTTTGTACAAATAGTTATTTGCGATGAATAGTCAAACGCGGTGCAACCGGACATATTAAGATACTCAAGCTTAGTCTTATTTGTTAAATATAAGTTATACAGGTTAGTATTACCACTGATATCAAGATATTTAATATTTGGACAATTGTTGAAATAATTACTACCGAGAGCTGTCGAAGTTAATTTATTGTCACTCAAATCTACCCATTCAAGGTTCGGCATTTTTGCCCATGTACTACTACTTAAATAATCCATACCAACATTATGGATATTCAGTTTTTTCAATTTCGTATAGTTAGTGCTTCCTGTTGCTGTGGCAAGACCACCGAGATAAACACTACTTGTGTTAGCTAAATTTAACTCCTCAAGGTTGAAGCAAGTTGAAATATTCACATAAGGATGATGGCTATTTGTACAACCTGTTAAATTAGTGTTACCGCTTAAGTCAAGGATACGCAAATTAGTACATGGCGTTAAATCGATATCATTTGAACTGCCTGTACCTAAACTGTTATCAGCAGCATATAGTTCCTCCAAGTTAACGAATTGATTAATACCACTAAAGCTTGATATATTATGGTTACTGATGTCGAGCACTTTGACGCTCTTTGCTGCGATGGCGTTTTCGGCATTGGTAACATTTGTTGCACTTGCCTCTACGCCGAGGGCAGCCTCAAGCGCCGCGCGCATATTTGCGTCACTGAAGTAATTAGGTGTGTTGTAAATGACATCTCCGCTACGCTCGCTGCTGACGTTGCAGAGTTTGGTGTAGTTGTAGCCCGAGATTACGTCGTTGTGGGTATAGACGAACTCGGGAGAACGGTGGTCGCGATCATTATCGTTAGCGGCCTTATTGTCGTGAATGATAAATTTCTTGTCGACAGCCCCGGAGGGATTCGGGTCAGTCCATTTATAGATATCCCAGCCGTTACTGTTGGTGCCGACTTTCGTCATTGGGACTCCCGGCCAACTTGTACCGGCATCGTCGCTCACTCTCCAGAAGTGGCAATAGACTTGGGTCCATCCTTTTACGTTGAGGAAGTAGACGCAATTGTCGCTGGGTGAATAGGTGACGCCTGCTGGCAGGTCGTAGTAGTCGGTGAGGTTGTCGGCCTTCTCGGTCGAGCCGTACTTCGAGGGGTCGTACTCATAGTAGTAGTGCCCACCGCTCCGCGACATTATAAACTTGGTGGCGGTGGGGTCGGGCGTTGAGGAGGCGTCGGCTTCGGCGGTGGTACCGCCGAGGTTGAGTTTGAATTTTACGGTGGTGGCTCCGGTGAAGGTCATGGTGTACCATGTGACGCCTTGTACGGTGGTGGTAGCCGTGAGCCGCGTTCCGGGCCATGCGTCGGTGAGCGGCTTGTCGTTCTGGTCCCAGGCGTAGATGTAGACGCCGCCTGCCACCGCACTGTTTTGCATCACGTTGATGGTGTGCGAAGCTCGGGCGCTACCCCACGTGAGCACCACAGCGAGCAGCATCAACGCTGCGCGCAGGCTCTTTGTTAGTAGTAATTTTTGCTTCATAACGTTTTAATTTTAGAATGTATTTAGTTTTTATTTAGTCGGCGTATAGCGGGTAACAACGACAATTGTCAATACCGCAAATAGTGATTTTTGTCTACTTTAACCGTGCAAAATTACACATTGTTATTAAATCGGCCAAATTTTGAGCGAAGTTTTTTCAATAAACGGCTTAAAAATTACAGTTTTCACGGCGGGCGAGTGGGCGAGCGTGTTGGGCGGGCGTTATAAAACAACAAACCCCACACATACGTCGCAAGCTTTCCCCACATAGTCCGCTGGCGCGTCCAATGCGGGGCTAACTAAAGTGCTACCTCTGGCGAGGTAGAATTTTTTCAGGGTGGGACAGTGGTCGCGGGGCGCTGCCCACGGTCTCGACCGTGGGTTATCCGTAGTGGGCTGACTGCGTCAGCGTTGGCTTGGGACAGTGGTCGGCACTTTTTTACTCGCATACCTTCGGCATGCTTTTTACGAGATGTGGGTTGACAATGGCACCGGGGTTGCGCGCTTCGTCAGGGGCTGCGGGCTACGCCCTTGCCACCTGCCTGAATTCTTAAGCGCCTCCGGCGCTTTTTTTGGGGGGCGCTTGTACACAGGGGCTGCGGGCTACGC
>JAFVDY010000175.1 GCA_017478265.1 Muribaculaceae bacterium
AACGGCTGGACAGCCGCCAACGTTTGGGCTTGGACCGAGTTCGACAACTTCAACGGCACTTGGCCCGGCACTCCCATGACCAAGGTGGGCAAAGCTGCCAACGGCAACGACGTTTACCAATGGATCTACGACGGCTCGCTCGAATTCCTGCCCGAGATGATTCTCTTCAACGACGGCAAGACTGAGGCTGCCGCACAGACCGACAACTTCACGTTCACCAACGGTGGCTACTACACCGCCAGCGGCTTGCTCGGCGTGGTTGAGAAGAAGGCTGCAAGCAACTTCGACATCAACGGCGACGGCAATGTGAACGCCGGCGACGTGAGCGCACTCTACGAGGCAATCCTCACCGGCAACGGCGACGCCAAGTTCGACCTCAACGGCGACGGCAACGTCAACGCCGGCGACGTGAGCGCACTCTACGAAGCAATTCTGAGCGGCAAGTAATCCTTACCGCCACATCCTATCACCAGTGGGTCGCAGCCTAATCGCTGCGACCCACTTGCTTCTCCTTCGCCCTCTATAATCCTATCATCACTCTTGCAACCCGGTTGCAGAATTGCGATTGTTTCGGCGATAAAATTTGCGGCATAGCGGCATTGTTACTACTTTTGCGGCAAAAATAATGACAAAATGGAAGAAATTTTACACTTAATCAACGAGATGTCGCCCTATTTGCTGCTGGGTTTCCTCTTTGCTGGCATACTTCACGCGTTCATGCCCAAGCGTTTTTTCACTCGCTACTTGGGTGGCAACAACTTCAAATCGGTATTTTATAGCGCTCTGCTGGGCGTACCGCTGCCGCTTTGTTCGTGCGGCGTAATTCCAACGGCGATGTCGCTGCGTAAGGAGGGTGCCTCGCGCGGTGCCACCACTTCGTTCTTGATTGCCACGCCGCAGACCGGTGTCGACTCCATCGTCGCTACAGCCGCGATGATGGGCATTCCCTTCGCCATCATCCGTCCCGTGGCCGCTTTCATAACCGCCCTGTTCGGCGGCACCCTCGTCAACCTATTCGGCGAAAAGGATGCCCCCACCTCAGCACCCGATACCGAAGAGGAACACTGCTGTTGCTGCCATGGTGAGCAGCCGAAAGCCGAGGAGGAGCACTGCTGTTGCTGCCATGGCGAGGAGCCGAAAGCCGAGGAGGAGCACTGCTGTTGCTGCCATAGCGAGCAGCCGAAAGCCGAGGAGGAGCACTGCTGCCACTGCGAGGACAAGAAGGAGCCGGAGAAACTCTCGTTTGCCGACCGCTGCCGCAAGATGCTTAAATTCGCGTTTGTCGATATGGTTGGCGACATTGGCAAATGGCTTGTGATCGGTCTGGTGGTTGCCGCTATCATCACGGTGGTGATTCCCGACGAATACTTCACCATCTTCAAGGACAACACGTTGCTGTCGATGCTACTCGTGCTCGCCATCAGCATTCCCATGTATATATGCGCAACAGGGTCGATTCCCATCGCCGTCGCCTTGATGGCGAAAGGGTTGACACCGGGTGCCGCTCTGGTGCTGCTAATGGCAGGCCCTGCCGCCAACTTCGCCTCCATCATTATCCTGCGTAAGCGCTTGGGAGTACGCTCGCTCATCTGCTACCTTGCCGCCATCATAATCGGAGCCATTGCCTGCGGCTACGCCATCGACCTGCTGATGCCTCACAGCTGGTTTACCGTTTCGACGCTCACCGGCGACTGCTGTCACGACACCGGCAACTGGTTCCAATGGAGTTGCACCGGAGTGCTTACACTGCTACTCGTTTACGCACTGGGATTTAACAGGAAAAAAGCTTGCTGCTGTAATGACTGACGAACACAACCATAATCATCATCTCGCCATCAACGACGAGCAGGCGCTCGATAACGCCGGCTTGCGGGTGACCGCGGTGCGCTTGCTTATTTGGCGCACCGTGCGCCACGAGATTACGGGAGCCTTCGCCCTTGCCGACGTTGAGGCGCTGCTTCCCACCGTCGACCGTTCGACCATCTTCCGCAATCTGGTCACGCTTGCCGATGCCCATCTGCTACACAACATCGACGACGGCTCGGGCGTACATAAGTATTGCGTGTGCCACGTCGACGATACCCGCCAATGCCGTGGCCATGTGCACCTCACGTGCACCCGTTGCCACCGCACCTATTGCCTGCCCGACGCGGAAATTCCACCCGTGCCGGTGCCGGCGGGCTTCCGTGTCGACACAGCCGAGTATCTCATCAAAGGCCTGTGTCCCGACTGTTCATAATTCAGTGACTAATCAATCGCAGCGCTCGCCGAGGAGTGTGGCGCTGGTGGCGCTGAGTACGCGGCATTTCACGAAGTCGCCCACGCGAGTGTCGCCCGCCGGAAAAACTATCACCTTGTTCTGACTCGTGCGGCCGAACATATCGCTACGCGAACGCTTGCTGTAGCCCTCTACCAGAACCTCAAACGTCTTGCCAACGTCGCGCCGGTTGCTGCACGCGCTTAGCTCGTTCTGCAACGCTATCATGCGGTTTAGGCGCTCGATTTTCACTTCCTCCGGCACGTTGTCGGGCAAATGTTTGGCAGCGAATGTTCCCGGTCGCTCGCTATACTTGAACATGAACGCCGAGTCGAATTCCACCTCTCGCATCAGGCTGAGCGTGAGCTCGAAGTCGTCCTCATCCTCGCCGTGGAAACCGGTGAACATATCGGTGGTGATGCTACAGTCGGCAATGCGGTCGCGAATGGTAGCCACGCGGTCGAGATACCAGCCGCGGGTGTACTTGCGGTTCATGAGTTTGAGCACCTTGTCGCTTCCGCTCTGTACGGGCAGATGGATGTGGCGCGCGATATTGTCGTGGGCCGCGATGGTGTCGATGATCTCGTCGGTTAGGTCCTCGGGATTGCTGGTTGTAAATCGCACGCGCATTGTCGGAGCCGCCTCGGCCACTATTGCGAGCAGCTGAGCGAAGTTGACAGTGGTTCCATCCTCATTCTTAAACATATAGGAGTTCACGTTTTGCCCGAGCAGCGTCACCTCCTTGAAGTTCTTTGCCTGCAAGTCGCGCAGCTCGTTAAGGATACTCTCCGGCTCGCGGCTGCGCTCACGTCCGCGAGTGTAAGGCACAATGCAATAGGTGCAGAAGTTGTTACAACCGCGCATAATTGAGATAAAGCCGCCGGTGCGACTGCCGCCAATGCGTGTCGGAATCACGTCGCGATAGGTCTCGGTGCGCGACAGTTGTACCTCGATAGCTTTCTCGCCACGCTCGGCGGCGGCAATGAGTTCCGGCAGTTGCAAATAGCTGTCGGGGCCCGCAACCAAGTCGACACCGTGGTCGTTGATGAGCGCATCTTTCATCCGCTCAGCCATACAGCCGAGAATGCCGATAATAAGGCGCTTACCGCGATGCCTACGCAAGGCGTTGAGCGTAGCCAAACGCGAGATAATGCGTTGCTCGGCATTGTCGCGCACGCTGCAGGTGTTGATAAACATGGCGTCGGCGCCGTCGAGCGTATCGACAGTCTCGTATCCCGCCATCTTCATCACCGTAGCCACCACTTCGCTGTCGGCGACGTTCATCTGACAGCCGTAAGTTTCAATATATAATGCCTTTGAAGGCTCGCTTTGCTTCTGCATTTGCTCCATTTTGATTGTTTTTTCGTGTTTTGCGGCTGCAAAGGTAACACTTTTTTCACCAATTATTCGCTGTCATTCGGCAAAAAGTTGTAAATTTGCAGGTTGTAGTGACTGTAAACCCTATGGGACGAGCGTTATATGGCATAATATTGACGATGGCCGCAGCGTGCTTGTGGCTACTCGCCGCGTGCGGCGACGAGCAGAGCAACGGTGGCGACGACGTGCTGGTACGCAACGACTTATATGCCGTTTACCCTGACAGTGTGGTAGAAGGCAACACCATAGCCGTTGCTCACGACGCCAACGAGCTGACATCGAACTACGGCGGCAAGCGCCTCGTATGGAAACGGGCGGGAAAACCGAGCGGGCTCTTCGTCTACACCTCCGAGCAACCGCTTGCCGACGCCGTGTACAATATGTCGATGGAACAAGTGGAGAACTTCCTCGCCACAGGCGCCACCGGCGACAGTCGCCTGCTTAACCACGAGCGCTGCTACTACATCGACCTCGCCTTAGCGATGATCGCGCCCGAGCGCTCTAAGCAAATTCTCCGCCAAATGACAGAAAACGGCTGCATTGCCGGCGCCGACCAATCGCCAATGCTTGGCGGACACCATATCTGGGCCGAGGCGGCGTGGCAGGTCTACCTCGCTACCGGCGACAAGAGTTGGCTGAAAGAGGCGCACCAAATCATTCTCAACACCCTTAAGAAAGAGGAATTTATCGACCTGAGCGGCGACAAGAAGCTCGTGCACGGCAGCGCTCCCTTCCTCAGCGTAGAGGCGTACTACCCGCAGTGGATGGACGAGCGTGACCTGATCTCGACCTATTCGCTCGACGAGAACCTGATGGTGTGCCGCACCTACACCGTGCTCTACGAAATGGGCGACGAGCTTGGGCTAATCAACGAATATAACCGCACCGCCGACCACCTCAAGGATGTGGTGAACTCGGCGCTTTGGAACGAGACACACAGCAGCTATAGCCAGTACACCTACGGCAGCATATATCAGGCGCAGTCGCCACGATGCGACAATTTGGGACAGGCGCTGAGCGTGCTGTGGAACATCGCCGACGACAACCGCGCCGAGACGCTCATCGAGGACACTCCCATTACCCACTACGGCGTGACCGCCATATATCCGTGCGTCGTCGACTCGTTCCAGCACCTGGGCACACTCTCTATGCCGCTTCTGCAAGCCTACTGGAACATGGCGGCGGCAAAAGTCTCCAACACCAATATGCTGCGACGCGGCTTCGGAGTTATGCTGCGCGCCCAAGCGCTTGCCGCGTCGTGCAACGTCACTGTCGACGCCACCACCGGCGACATCGACATTGGCGGCCGCTACGCCACGGCCAACGCTGTAGCCAATCTGGCTATGGCGCTACGCGTGGTAGCCGGTATCAGACTCCTACCGGGCGGCTTCGAGCTCACCCCCTGCGTGCCGCAAGGCTATAAAGGCACCAAGCTGCTCAAGAACTTCAAATATCGTAATGCCAGCTACGACATAAGCATCAAGGGGTGCGGTAACGATTTCAAGTCGATCTCGCTCGATGGCAAGCAGCAGGAAATCAACTTTATCGACGCCGACATCACCGGCCACCACACCATTGAGATAGTGATGAACGAGATTGACGCCGATGCCGGCAAGGTGACTATAGCCCTACCCGAGAAAGTGTTGCCAAACCCTCCCGAAGTGGCATGGGACGGCAATAACGCCACCATCACCAACTACGTGCCCGGCGAGGAATACCGCGTGACTATCGACGGCGAGAAGGCGTTCACCACCACCGATAGCACCTTTACAATCGACGCCGGCACCGACGTAGCGCGCGTAATCAGTGTGACGGCGGTCAACAAATGGGGCGAAAGCTTTGGCGGCGTGCCCTATTACATCAAGCCTCACGAGATAGTGGTCGACCCCTCAAGCGCCATTATCCACGAGCAGGACAGCGCGCACTACCTCATCACCACCAATGTGCCCGAAGCCGGCAATTACCTGATGTGGATCAACTATATCGCACAAGAGCGCTCAGCGGCACGGCTCGTGAGCATCAACACCCACCTGCAAGGTATGGCGGTGATGCCACGCCGCGAAAAGGTGCACTCGCTACCTAATGTTATCTCCGACTCGGCAGTCGACATAATCGAGAGCAATGTGATAAACGTGCTGTTACTCAAGGGCAAGAACACCATCTCACTCGAGGCACCGGACGACAACATCACGCTTCCACACTATCGCAACAAAGTGAAGATTTTCAATATCATCCTGGTTAAGAAATGATTATTTCCAATCAAAATACACAAGGCTCAACAGAGGCGGCAAGGCGTATGCGACTGGCGATAGCGATGTTAGTGGCACTGTTGGTGCTGCCGGCCACTGTTGGCTGCCACGACAAGAAAACGGCTCGCAGCAGTATTCTCAACGATGCCGACAGCACTCTCGAGCACGCTTACGTACTGTATGACGAAGCCAAATATCAGCAATCACTCAACTTGGCAAGAATGGCGAAGGGCATCTATGAGCGTCACGACGACCAAGCAATGGTGAGCGACTGCTACTCCCACATCGCCGCCTGCTTTCAGCGTCTGGGCGACGTGGATTCCGGTATCACCAACACCATCAAGGGCATGGAAATCGAGGAGAAACTGGGCGATAACGAGCGCTTGAGTTCCACCTACAACAATCTTGCCGGCCTATATCTGACCGCCGGCAGGCCGGAAGAGGCGTTGGCGTTTATCGACAAGGCCATAGAGATTGAGCGCGGGTTCAACAACTCGCCCCGGCTATCGATACGCTACGGCATAGCCGCCGAAATCCACTTGAAGCTACTCAACCTCGACAGCGCGCTCAACTATATAACCATGGCACACGAGCTTGACACACGAGCCGGCGACAGCGTAAAGATAGCTCGTCGCCTATCGGTGATGGGCGACATATACTCCAAAATGAATCGAAAGGCCGACGCCGAAAGCGCTTACCGTCAATCAATAGCCCTGCTCGAGCAGAACGGTGAGATTACCTCCCGCATGATTACCTGCCAGCATTTAGCATCGTTGCTCATCGACGAGGGCAAGAACCGCGAGGCGGTAGAGTTGCTTACCACCAGCACGCGCCTATCCGAAAACACCGGCGCCAAATTGGTGAGGATGAAGAACTACGAGAGCCTCGCCAAAGCGCTTAAGCACGACAACCCTGCTCTCGCCATCGACTATATGACGCGCAGCAACAACCTCAAGGACAGTATCAACCGCCAGGAAACATCGGAACTTACGGCTAAATATGCCGCTCAATTCCGGTCGCAGCAGCAAGAACTGACGATAGCGCGCCAGCAACGACAAATCCAGCGACAATACTTCTTCATAGCCGGAGCTTTGGCTCTGGCGGCAGTATTACTGGCGGCAGTAGTGGCGCTGTTCTATTTTTTGCGCTATCGTGCCCGCTCGCAGCGTATTCTGCAACGCGTGAGCAAGGAGCGTCAGGACTTCCTCACCAGCCTTACCAACGAGTTTCGTCAGCCACTGACGGTAATCATAGGGCAGTCGCAGGCACTGCAACAGCAGGAGAAGAACCCTGCCCGTCAAGAGCAACTCGAAGCTATAGCGCGGCAGGGGCAGTCGGTACTGAGCCTTGTTAACCAAATGATTAACGTGAGTAACATCAATCGCCATCGCGCAAACTGGTATCACGACAATGTGGTGACACTCGTGGAGATGACAATCGAGAACGCCCGAACCATGGCTCACCCGAGGCACGTCACAATCGACTTTGTGGCAGAACGCAGCACCATTGAGATGGACTTCATTCCTTACTACATTGATAATTTGGTGTCGGGAGTACTTTACAACGCCATCAACCTCAGCGATCGCGGTGAGCGAATAGTAACGACACTCCGGCGGCTGGACGACAAGGTGATTTTCAGCGCCATAACCGCTGCTGCCGACATCGACAACGAACGCCTCGACAACCTGTTCCATAGCCTGGAGAGAGAGCTTCGACACCGCCGCGGTGATAACGGTAAAGAGCTGTCGCTTGTGCGTCACCTGGTGGAGACAATGAACGGCGAGATTGAAGTGATCAACCTCAAGGACAAAGGCACGGCGTTCAACGTAATCTTCCCGGCAATACACACCACAGGCGGCTATCCCAGATGGGTGCCTGACGCTATTATTCCCGACGAGCCCATCGAAATCGCGCCCACCGATGCAAAGCCAACGTTTTCAGCCGAAGAGCAAGCACTACCGGCTGTCAACGCCGAACAGCCTATCGCACTCATCGTAGACGACAATCAGGACATTGCCCGATTTATCGATAGCCTGCTACGGCCTCGCTTCCAAACCATCATCACCGGCAACGGAGCGCAAGCACTTGGAGCTGCGGCCGAGTTTAAGCCCGACATCGTGCTCACCGACACCGTGATGCCGCAGATGGACGGCATCGAACTGTGTCGCGCCATGCGAGGCGACGACGCACTCCGACTAATACCTATAATCGTGTTCACCGCCACAGGCGACAACGACACCCGCATCAGCGCGCTCCACTGCGGTGCCGACGCGGTTGTCAACAAGCCATTCGACGCTCGCGAACTTATTGCCATTGTCACCAACCTGCTGCAACAGAGAGCGTTCTTGCGCACCAATCTCGAAAACGCCATAGGCGGCGACAATAGCGTCGGCAACACGATAGCCGAAGGAACGAAAGCCGACAGCGAATGGGTGAAAGAGCTGAACAACACCATCATGGCTAATATAGCCGATCCGGAGCTCGGCAGCATTATGCTCGCCGACAAGATGTGCCTCAGTCAGCGCCAGCTCAATCGCAAGGTGAAGGCACTAACTGGCTACGACACCTCAACCTACATCCGCGAATCACGCATCTCGCTCGCCAAACGTCTGCTTGCCGCAACCGATCAACCAATTAACGAAATAGTGGTGAAATGCGGCTTCGACTCACCCAGTTACTTCGCGAAGATATTCAAACAGGTAGTAAATCTCACTCCGAGCGACTACCGCCGGTCGCAACAGCCACTATAACATTGCGACAAATTTAAAACATTGTCGCATAGCCGATTGCGATTTCGATATGGCCACATAGTTATATCGAAATCGTAAATTTTGTCCTATAATTAACAATCAATGTCCTACAATTTTTATCACCTTCGCTCGAATTGAACTTACTTTGCACCGTGAAAAGAAACAAAGTTGAATAAATCTAATGGCGAACGATTTTAAACAAGCACAGGCGATAATCGACAGCTTCATGGCAGAAGCACGCTTGAGAATGGACGAAAAGAGCTCCGATTTGCGGTTCTCGACATCTCGCCCGAGCAGCAACGGTTTTTGGTCGCGCTTTCGCGCTCGCCTATCGCAGAAGAATAGTAGTGGTTTTTTCATGCCATAAGCACCGAGGTACTTTAAATTTACTGTTAAGGGTCTGTTAGCGGAACGGCGGGAGCAAGTCTCTCGCCTTTTTTGTTGTCCTCCGCGCCCGGAGGGACAGTGGTGGCGGGTGCGAGACGCGCCATGGCGCGTCCCTACTTTTTCGCTTGACTTCAATTGGTTGCGACAACCGGGCGACGCATGCGTCGCCACTACAGATGGCTGGAAGTGCATTTTTTGCTGTGAGTATTTGGTATATTTTGAGGAATTTTGTAATTTTGGTGCGTAATAATTAGATAAGATACTTGTCTATTGAATTATTCTATAATAGAATTCGCTTATTATGAGAAAGTTAGCATTATTCATCCTGATATTTTTGCCGTTGGTAACAGTGTCGTGCGGCGGCGATGAGCCAAACTACAGCGATCAGAAACTGACTATTGGCGCCTATTATAAGATACCCGGCGGCAGCTTCGGTTGGACATCGGACAACGAGTGGATTGCGGGTGTAACCTCTTACGGCCTGTTTGCTCTGCACGTAGGCGAGACCACAATCCGCAAGGATGATAAGCATTTCCGGGTGACGGTGACCGGCCGGTATCACACCTACGAGGAGCCCTATCTGTTCTATGGCGATTCGAAAACGGCGGTAAGGAAACACATGTCGGGGTCGACCTTGATAAGTGAGGACGAGACCTTGCTGTTATACCAAGGCAAGTCGCCCGTTATGATGGTGGCGTACACCTTTGCCGACGGCGCGTTGAAGCAGTCGTCGGTGGTAATATCGAAGGCCGATGTCAGTGCCGACGAGTTGTCAAAATTCATAGCCGAGCGATATATCCATGTGGCTACTGACAGCCAAAATAACTATGTGGGCTATATAAGCGCCGACAAGCATAGTGTGGTGATTTTGCAAGAGGGGACACTCTACGGTAAAGAGGTGTATATGATAAGTTACGCCAAATACAATCCCTCGAACGCTCCGGCAGTTGAAGTGAAGAAGCAAATGCGCCAACAGATACCACTTGTACGATAGATAGCCGGCATATAGAAACTGTGGCGCGACCTCGATAAGAGTTTCGCGCCACAGCTAAATGTTTGCGAATTTAATTAGAGGATGTATTGCGAGCTTATGGACTCGTGACGGTGAATACGCAGAATAGTGTCGGCGATAAGCCCTGCCACTGTCACTACGCTCACTTTGTCGCTCTTAGTGAGGTCGAAAGGAATACTATCGCTAAAGATCACCTCGTCGAGAGCGCTCTCGTTGATGCGTTCGCTTGCAGGGTCGCTCATAATCGCGTGGCTGGCGACGGCACGCACCGATCGTGCTCCATTCTTCTTCATCAGGTTGGCGGCAGTGCAGATAGTGCCTGCTGTGTCGATCATATCGTCGATAAGGATTACATTTTTGTCGACCACATCTCCGATGATAGTCATTTTCTCCACCACATTGGCACGAGCGCGCTGCTTGTGACAGAGCACGAGAGGCGTCTTGAAATACTTGGCGTAATTGTTAGCCCGTTTTGCCCCACCCACGTCGGGCGAGGCGATCACCAAGTCCTTGAGTTTAAGTTTTTTGATGTAAGGGATAAACACCGAGGAGGCGTAAAGGTGGTTAACCGGAATGTTGAAGAATCCCTGGATTTGGTCGGCGTGCAGATCCATAGTGATAAGGCTGTCGACACTGGCGGCTTGCAGCATCTCCGCCACGAGTTTGGCAGCGATGGAGACACGTGGCTTGTCCTTGCGATCCTGTCGCGCCCAGCCGAAGTAAGGTATTACGGCCGTAACGGACTTTGCTGATGCCCTCTTGGCGGCATCGATCATCAGCA
>JAFVDY010000176.1 GCA_017478265.1 Muribaculaceae bacterium
GTCGAATAGTAAATTTTTGATCATTTGCTTGAAAATAAAAGTGTTAATAATGCGAATGTTCATGAACTTCCATAACACTTCCGCTTATGAAAATTCATGAACATTCGTTGGTCGTCGGCCGGTGGATGCGTTTATGCCTGCCAAGTGTCGCCAGCGAGAATCATGTCGCGCAGGCAACTGAAACCGTGCTTAGCTTTCACCTCGCACACTTGTGCCTCCACCTCGGCATCGTAGGTGGGTGCTTCCACATCGCGGATTACGCCTATGGCGAGCGGCAGCTCATGGCCGTCCATCATCGCCAGCTGTTGGTGCAAGAAGTTGCTTTGGCTGTGGGCGTCGTGGGTCAGCACGTCGTCAATGGTATAGCCGTCCTCGCCAAGCGTCACCGCCTTCAGCCCGAAGCCGTCTTGAACGATGCCGCGGTTGCGATCGGCTCCAAACAGCATTTTCTCGCCGTGAACCAGATGGATCGTGCGCTCGGCACGTGTGGCGCGGTCGGTGATATAGTTGTGGATGCCGTTGTTGAAGATCATGCAGTTTTGCAGTATCTCCACCACGCTACAGCCCTTGTGCTTGGCGGCGGCAACCATTATCTCCTGACTGATTTTCAGCTCAACGTCGATGCCGCGGGCGAAGAAAGTGCCGCGCGCGCCGAATATCAGCTCGGCAGGTATGAAAGGATCCTCGGTTGTGCCGTAGGGCGACGACTTCGACACGAAGCCGCGGTCGCTCGTGGGGCTGTATTGCCCCTTGGTAAGACCGTAGATCTTGTTGTTCAATAATAAGAGGTTGACGTCCACATTGCGTCTAACCTCGTGAATAAAGTGGTTGCCCCCAATCGCCAGGCAGTCGCCGTCGCCGGCGATTTGCCATACGGTGAGCTTGGGATTGGCCACTTTGAGTCCGGTGGCAACAGCCCCGCCACGGCCATGAATGGTGTGGAAGCCGTAGGTGTTCATGTAATAAGGCAGTCGCGAACTGCAGCCAATGCCGCTGATCACTGCTGTCTCGTAGGGAGGAATACCGAGCTCGCTCATCGCCTTGTGCAGCACGTTCAGCACGGCGTGGTCGCCGCAGCCGGGGCACCAGCGCACGGGTTGGTCGTTCTTGTACTCCTTCGGTTGGAAGTTAATTGTCGTGTTATTTGTTTGTTGTATTGTTTCCATCGTTACTGAGCGTTCAAAATTGATTTAACACCGTCCACAATCTCATGTACAAGGAAAGGCTGGCCCTGAACCTTGTTGATTTGCTCGAATTTAACCTCGGGCATCTGGGCACGAAGGTAGGTGGCGAGTTGACCTGAGTTGAGCTCTGCCACGATCACTCGCTTGTAGCGCTTGAGCACCTCGCGGGTGTTGCGCGGCAGCGGGTTGATGTAGCGCAGCGCCGCGAAGTCGGTGCTGATGCCTTCGGCGTTCAGCTGCTCGTATGCGGTGTATAGGTGGCCGTAAGTTCCGCCCCAGCCAAGTAGCAGGGTGTCGGCGTTCTCGCCGCCTGCTTTCACCTCAAGCTCGGGGATAAAATCGGCTATGCGCGCCACTTTCTCGGCACGTGCCTTCACCATTCGCTCGTGGTTGTCGGGATTGTTGGATATTACGCTCGTGTCGTAGTCTTTCTCAAGGCCGCCCAAGCGGTGCTGCAAGCCCTCTTGACCCGGAATGGCCCAATAGCGCACCATACGTTCGTCGCGCAAGTAGGGACGCCAGCCTTCGCGCTTGTCGTCGGGCACGTAGTTGGGGTGAATCTCGGGATACTCATCGTCGTCGGGGATGCGCCAGGCGCTCGAGCCGTTGGCGATGAAGGCGTCGGTGAGCAGTACCACAGGCGTCATATGCTCGATAGCGATGCGAGCCGCCTCAAAAGCGGAGTGGAAGCAGTCGGTGGGCGACAGTGCCGCAATCACCACCAGTGGACATTCGCCGCTACGTCCGTATAGCGCTTGCAGAAGGTCGGTTTGCTCGGTCTTGGTGGGCAAACCCGTGGACGGGCCGCCGCGCATCACATCAATGGCTACCAGCGGCACCTCGGCCATTACGGCAAGGCCCAACGCCTCGCTCTTGAGTGCCAAACCGGGGCCGCTCGTGCTGGTCACGGCAAGGTGGCCGGCGTATGCTGCGCCGATAGCGCTGCAGATGCCTCCAATCTCGTCCTCCATCTGGCACGCTTTCACGCCCAAGTCGCGGCGTTTGGCGAGCTCATGAAGTATGTCGGTGGCCGGAGTGATGGGGTAGCTGCCGAGGAATAGCGGACGGCCGCTCTTCTCGCTGGCGTAGATAAGTCCCCAGGCCGTCGCCTTGTTGCCGTTCACGTCGGTGTAAGTGCCGGGACGGGCATGCTCGGTCTCGATACGGTAGGTCGACACGCTCGCGTGGATATTGTGCCCGTAGTCGTAGCCGGCGCGAATTACCTTCGCGTTGGCCTCGTACACCGCGGGTTTCTTTTCGAATTTGTTCTTCAGGTAGCTCAAAGCACCGTCAAGGGGCATATTGAACAGCCAGCACACCAAGCCCAAAGCGAGCATATTGCGGCACTTCATCTGCGCCTTGAAGTCCATACCGCTGTCGGCAAGCGCGGCCTTCACCAGCTCGGTCATAGGCACTTCCACCACTTGGCTCTTCATGCCGAGTTCGGTGTAGGGGTCGTCGGTGGTAAACTGCGCCTTTTGCAGGTCGCTCTTCTTGAACGAGTCGATATCTACTATGGCCACGCCGCGGCGCGACAGAAAACCTACGTTCTGCTTCAGCGCCGCAGGATTCATCGCCACCAGCACGTCGCACTCGTCGCCCGGCGTGTGCACGCCCAGGCCGAAGTGAACCTGAAAGCCGCTTACGCCGCTGAGCGAGCCCTGCGGGGCGCGCACCTCGGCCGGATAGTCGGGAAACGTCGAGATTTGGTCTCCGAGCTCGGCACTCACGTTGGAGAAGATGGTGCCGGCAAGTTGCATTCCGTCGCCCGAGTCGCCACTGAAGCGAACCACGATGCTCTGGCGGAATTTAACGTTAGTTTTGTCTAACATTGTTTTATTAAAAAAGTTGTTTTATTTTAGTTATAACTATATAATCTTCACTACTTTAGAGCAAGGGCGCAACGCCTTTGCCCCGCTTTCGTGCCGCAAAAGTAAACAAAAGAACCGAAACCACAATGTTTTAGTCACATTTTTTGCGCCAACTTGGAAAGCTACAATAAAATACCTAGATTCCAAATCGAACTGCGACATTTTTTTAAAAAACAATAAATAAAAATAATGTGCTGTTGGAAGTCGGAAATAACTTCCGGAGCGAAGCGCAGAGAAGTTATTCTGACTTTCAACAGCAGCAGCCGAGTCAATTGGCAATACAAAAAAACAAAATGGGAAACCGAAGTTTCCCGGAGATTAATTAATTTTGTATTGCGTATGTATAAACAATTAACCTCGGAGCAAAGGTACGTAATTTCGGCCTTACTCAAAAGAAATGTGAAGAAAAAAGATATAGCGCGAGAGATTGGAGTGCACCCGTCGACGTTATATCGTGAGTTGAAGCGCAACAAGAACTCTAAGGGAGGCTATAGTCCCAAGATGGCTCATGAGATGGCTATGGAGCGCCGTGAGCGCATTGTCAGGAACACGGCTCTCGAGCCTGGGGTCTTGAGAGACGCAATAAAGCTGCTCAAAGAGAAGAGGTGGTCTCCTGAACAAATATCGGGGCACCTAAAGCTGCAGGGCGTGTTCATATCCAAGGAGCGCATCTACCAGGAAATCAGACGGAATCCCGATCTGGCGCAATTCTGCCATCACAAGATGAAATACCGGCGGCATCAGCATAAGCAGTATAAGACGGCCGGCAAATCGATGATCCCGGATCGTGTCTCCATCCATGACCGACCACAAGAGGCCAATGGCAAAAGGTTCGGCGACTGGGAGATGGATCTCGTTATCGGAGCAGGGCAAAAAAGTGCGGTGCTCACCATCATAGAACGAAGCAAGAATATGTTTTTTCAGTCAAAGTTACCTTCTAAAAAACCTGAAGACGTCGAGAAGGCAGTCATACGAGTGCTCACACCATTCAAGGACTATGTGCTGACTATAACAACCGATAATGGCGTCGAATTCCGAAACCACAAGGCCATCGCAAAGGCTCTCGGATGCACTGTCTATTTCGCCGACCCGTATTGCTCCGGACAAAAGGGGGCTGTCGAGAACGCTAACAAGATTTTTAGAGAATTCTTCCCGAAAGGCACTGATTTCACGCATGTTACACAAAGACAACTTGACCTCGTACAGTATCAGATAAATGACAGACCAAGAAAAAAATTAAACTTTTCTAAACCAAAAGTTGAGTTTTATAAGAATATTATGTAATTTTGCGCTTGCCACTTGACTCTACAC
>JAFVDY010000177.1 GCA_017478265.1 Muribaculaceae bacterium
ACCGGCTCCACAGCAACCGATCTCTCAACCGACTCCCGCTCCGCAGCCTGAGCCTGAGCGCGTTGCACAGCCCGCTCCACAAACGGAAGAAGATGCGCCCACTGCTATCATAACACCGAAACAACCGGAACCGCAACCGAAGCCGGAACCGGAACAGAAACCGGAATTCTCCTTCGAACCGCCGGCCGACGAACCTAAGCAGCCGAAACAACCCGAGCAACAACCGGAGCCGCAAGGCTTCTCATTCGAGCCGCCGCAAGGGACTCCGAAACAGGCCTACACCGACAAACAACCGGAAGCTAAGTCAAAGAAAGGCCTCTTCATCGGCATCGCCGCAGGCGCGGTCGTCCTCATCGGCATCGCCGCCGCACTGTTCTTCTTGCTCGGCGACGACAAGGGCGATAGCGCCTCCGGAGGACCCTCAACCGCATCGGTAGAGAATGTGACCTCCGGCGAAACATCGGCTGTGGCGGCTGTAACGCAAGTGACCGACGCCGACTTCGAAATCACGCAGTTCAACCTGGGCAAATATAAATACACCGGCGAGGTTGACGAAAACGGACAGCCTCACGGTAAGGGTATGGCGAAGTTCGCCGACGGTGCCGTCTACAATGGCCCCTTCGTCCACGGTGCTATGGAAGGCCCCGACGCCAACTACACCAATAGCGACGGCGACGTCTTCGTAGGCTCCTTCAAGCAAAATGCATTCGACAAGGGCAAACTCACGCTAAAAGCTTCTGGCGAGTATTGTGAAGGGCAGTTCGAGGTCGTGAAAGGCAACATTCAGCCCTCAGCGTCTTGCAAATGGTTCGACAAGTCCGGTAACCCAATCTGATAATTAATAGTTATGTTACCGCCTAACACCGCCGGTAAGTCGCTGCTACCATCGGGGACGTATCTGCAATCGGGCAGATACGTCATCGATCGGTATATATCTTCCGGTGGTTTTGGCAACACATATCTGGCGATTGAACGACTGCCGGGTGGCAACTCGCGGGAGGTGGTAATCAAAGAATTGTTTGTCAAGGGTATAACCGAGCGTAATCCCGACTCGTCAGTGCGTGTCAGCAATGCCGACAACCTGCCGGTATTCGACGAACTTTTCGCCAAGTTTCGCAACGAGGCGAACCGACAGCGCGCTATCGACAATCCTTACGTGGTACGCGTCTACGACCATTTCGAGCAGTTCAACACCGCCTACATGGTCATGCAATATGTCAAAGGCGACTCGCTTTACAGCCGTATCAACACCGACAGAATACTACTCACCACACCGCAGGTGTGGAAGCTCCTTGACCAATTGACGCGCGCGCTCAACGCCGTGCACGCCTGCCATGTGTTCCACCTCGACATCAAGCCGGCCAATGTTATGATCGACCTCGACGGCGATGTCAAGCTCATCGACTTTGGCGCCAGCAAGCAGCAGAATTTCTCCGAGCGAGCCTCAATATCGATAGCTCACACTGTAATGTGCTTTACCCCTGGCTACGCGCCGGGTGAGCAAGTGCAGCGCATCTGGAAGAGCATCGGGCCATGGACCGACCTTTATTCGCTTGGAGGCACGATATACGCTGCCGTCACTGGCAACAAACCGCCCACCTCAAGCGACATCCTCGAGGAACACGACAGGGCGTTCGACTTCACAGGCGTCGACCCCATGCTTGCCAATATCATCATCTGGCTAATGCAACCCTCAAAAAACGAGCGGCCACAGTCGGTCGACGAACTCCGGGGACGGTTACTGAGGGCTGGTGTCATAAATGCCGAAGGCATATACGGCGACGACGCCTCGCTTCTGCCCATCGCGCACGAGTATACGCCGTCGGGCGACGATAGTGGGGTGGTCGATGTAAGTGAGACAGGGCGATCTTCGCAATCAAATAGCGGAAATGGTGGTAAAGACGATGCCGACGACATTAGCGACGCCGACGACAGCGAGGTCGACCGTGTCGTCCTCATCTCTGCCGACAAACCCGCCGGCACCCCGTCTGTCTCCAAACCGGTCGTGATAGAAACTTCCTCTCACTCTGCACGACCTCAGCAGCCCAAACCACGGCAACCGCGGCAATTCGACAACCTCAAGACCGCTCCGCCGGTAGCGCGTCAGCAACAACCTAATCCTCAACCGCAACCTTTTCAACAGCGTGCGCAACATCAACAGCGTCAGCAACCTCAGCTTCAGCCGCAACAGCGTTTCATGCTATCTCAGCAGCCTATTGGGCAACGACCCGTACAACAACAAATGCAGGCGCCCATTAGGCGCCCGCGGCAAGTGCGACAGGCGAGGCCCGCGGCTAAGAAGTCGCTCAAGGGCTTCCGCCTGTTCATCGTCTGCGCGCTCGTTATGTTGGTGTCGTTCATTATTGCGCTTATTGCAATGAACTCGTGGGTCAACCGGGGCTCAGCGGGCCACTCTGTCGAGCCCGATACTATTGTCGTACAAAACGGTGCCATACCGGCGGCCAACGCTCTCGACAGCGTTGCAAAGCCTGTCAAGAAACCGCACAGCTATCGCGACTCTAAGCGTAACCACTACCGCCGAAGCAGATACTAAACCCATTCTCGACCTAATGACCGATTTGGGTTAAAATCGTAACTGCACACGTGCCAACAGATGGAATGGCGCTTGCGGACTGAATGTGGCCCATGCCCAACCGCCGTCGTAGGCAATCACCTCACCGTTCTCGCGTTTGAAATTCATCGAGCAACTGCCATTGCTGTCGTATTTCTCGCAGAACAGATTGTACAGTGTCAAGCCAAGCGTAACGCTCTTCAAACTCTTATAACTGAACGTATAGCTTAAATCGAGGTCGTTCACAAACGCGCCGTCTATCACTGCGCTCGTCGTGCCGGTGCCGTCGGCGTTCACGTAGCGGTCAAAGCCGCTGTTGGTCAATCGTTGGCGACTCACGTATTTGCTCATAAGCGCTATACGGGCGCCCTTATACTCATAGCTGAAGGTGTTGCCCAAGATCACCGATGGTGAGAACGCGAGCTTCGTCGTGCCCACGTTGGCGTATTCGATGCTCCAGTCGGGATTTATCAGCGTTAGTATCATGTTGCGGGCGCGGTTGCGGCTCAACGTGGCGTTAAAGTCCCAGTCGAAGCCGGCGAACGGCTGCCAACCGGCACTCACCTCTATGCCCATGCGATAGCTGTCCTTGATGTTGCGGGCCACCATCTCACCGTTGCTGTCTTGAGCGCCTGTGAGCACAAACTGGTTGTCGTAGTCCATATAATAGCAGTTGATGCCCAACTGAAAGCGATCACCGAGCCAGCGATAGCCCACCTCCAGGTCGTTCAAACGCTCTTGTTGAGGCTCAACGGCGTCGGCCTCGGCAAGCATATCCTCAAAGTTGTTGCGTGTAGGCTCCTTGTGGGCGATGCCAAACGAGGCGTACACGCTATGACCCATTCCAAAAGCGTAGGTCAATCCCACTTTCGGATTGAAGAAGTTATACTTCTTGTTGAGGTCGAACATCACTTGACCGTTATCGTCATACTCTTGCGACGAACCGGTCATCCGATAGCTCACACGCCTGTATTGAAGGTCTACGTATGCGCTCAAGCCGTTGATAAACTCATAGCTCAACTTGGCATATACGTTGCCATCGGTCTTCTTGCCGTTGTTGTCGTAGTATGGAGCGCGATCATCGGTAATCTCTTTATCGCCCACCTTTATCACGCGCCCGTAGTGGTCGCCGTCGTATTTATTCCAACCGCCGCCTATTATCAACTGTAGGCCGTTTCGGTTGTCGTATTGTAGCGAACCCACCGCGCCGTAGAAGTTGTTCGCCATCTGCTTGCGTCTAACCAAGTCAACCCTTTCGTCTCCGTCTAGACGGTACTTATACGGCTTCTGACCGGTCTTCAACTGCTCGTAGTAGCCGTCGCCACGGGTGTAGTGCAACGCCAAGTTCAGCTTCCATCGGTCGCTCAACCTTTGGTTCCAAAGCAGCTGATAGTGTTGCTGGTGGTAGTTGTCGGTTTGGTTGGGATAGTACGCCCTGTTGCCGTCGGCGTCAATATATTCGCCACACGGGTTGTAGCGCCGCCCGTATTTCTCCATCTGAGCCCGCGAAGCGTAGTCCCACGCCATATATGTCTTCTCCTTGCCCGCGAAGGTGATGAACTTAATCACCGTCCGGTCGCTAAGGTAGCACCCTTGCACAAAGTAGGAGTACAGCCTGGTGTTGGCGCGCTCGATATACCCGTCGCTCGCGATATGCGAAACGCGGCCCTGCAAGCCCCAGTGCCCACCAAGCAATCCGCTCGAGAAGCGGAACGTCTGCTTGTTCGTGCCGTATGAGCCGCCGCCAAGGTCGAGCATATAATACGGGTCGCCACCCACGTTCTCGCTCAGCATGTTTAGCGTAGCGCCGAACGAGCCGGCGCCGTTGGTGCTTGTGCCAACACCGCGTTGCAACTGGATCGACTGCAAGCTGCTCGCTATGTCGCCAACATTCACCCAGTACAGTTGCGCGCTCTCCGAGTCGTTAAGCGGAATCCCGTTCACGGTCACGTTGATGCGAGTCGGGTCGGTGCCGCGAACGTGGATGCCCGTGTAGCCGATGCCCGTGCCGGCGTCGCTCGACGTCGTCACGCTCGGAAGCATCTGCATCAGCAACGGCACATCTTTGCCGTAGTTCTCGCGCTCTATCTCGCTACGGCTCAAATCACTGTAGGCGATTGGTGTGCGGCTCGTGGCGCGTGTCGACGTCACCGTCACCTCCTCAAGCGACACATTGCGCAGCGTGTCTGTAGGCTCGCCGCTCGATGCGGTCACTGCCAATGCCGCCAATGCAATCAGTTCTAATCTCTTCTTCATCGTAATAACACATAATAAAAAAATAACACACAATAAAGGGGGTACACCTTATCACGTGCCAAGGCCTGTTTCCCTTCGCCGGCATTACCCGGAGCAGGTTCCGAGGGTCTAATCTCAGCCGCCGCTTAACATGAAATAATCATCATGTGCGTTAAACACCATGACAATCACTGCGTTGCGGCAGCACCCCTTTAACTTGCGCTCTGCAAGTCGCCGCAAAGTTACAACTTTTTAAATAAAGAATTGTAAATATTAAATTAAAAAATTTCATCTTTCCATTCGCAATCGCCTATCACACCATCCCACCATGCATATCCACTCTCATATCATCCCGCTTCTATGATACCTTATTTTCCGTTGGAGTCCGCCCTTGCCGCCGGAACGGCGGACCCTTTTCCTAACCCCACCCTAAGGAGCGTAGCGACGCAGGGTGGGGGCAAAGAAATCATCAACCTCCGTCGCCCAACGGGCGACCCTATTTGTGCCATACCACTTCGACAGTAAATGAAAAATATCCCCCCAGTGTCCCACCCATCTAAAAAGTTGTTATGAGTTGTCACAAGTTGTTTTTAAGTTGTTGTTTTATAACGCTCGCAAAACGAGTAACGAAATAATACTTGTTTAAGTTATTTTTCTATAACGTCCCTCGTCCATCGTACATCATGAAAACATCTCACATCCTGTTGATGAACCGCGTAGGCGTCGTCCCCTCGAGCGATTTGAACAGCCGCGTGAAGTGGTGTGGGTATTCAAATCCCAGCAACCGGGCGGTCTCGTTCACGTTATTGCCGCTCATCAGCAGACTCTTGCTTTGGTTAATAACAAATGAATGGATATAGCGCCCGGCGGTTATGCCTGTGGCCTTGCGCACCAACTCGCCGAAATGGCCCGGCGAATACGCCAGATGCTCCGCGCAATACGCCACACTGGGTAGTCCCAAGTCGTATTGCTTACCTCCCACGAAGTATTGTTCGAGCAGCAACTGGAAACGCTTGATGATGTCGGGCGAGGCGGTGTCATGCTCCGAACGTTGTCTACGATATATTCGATCGCAGTAGTCCATTATCAGTCGCAGGTACGATAGGATTATACGCCGCTGTGATGCTGTGTCGGAGCTGCTGAGCTCGAGCCGCAATAGTGTCATCAGCGTGTCGATGGCTGCCCATTCTTCGGCTTTCGTCGTGAGCGACTGCGTAGCGAAGTATGAGAAAAAAGCGTAGGAGCGCATCAATGGCTCCAAATCGCTCCCATGAAGCAACTCGGGCGACCACAGCAGCGCCCATCCGCTAAGCGTGATAAGCTCGCCGTTGTCCTCTGTGCCGCCCACCTGCGACGGAGCAACGGCTATTATCGACCCGTCGTCGGCATGTAGTGCTGTTGTACCGTACGAGAGGGTCTTGGGAAACTCCCGCTGAATAAACAGACCATACACGCCGTAGCGGTTAAGGCTGTGGCGGAACGGAGCGAGTTCGTCGAAGTGAATTACACTCACGAGCGGATGCAACTCCGGTGCGCCTATATATCGCGCGTAGGTGTTGGGATTTTGCAGGTTCAATATCTTTTTCATGCCACAAATATAATGTTTTTTGATAAAAAATACACAAAATGGTAGCAAAAATTGTCAAATAATCATCGAATCAGCGTTTTTGGTAGTTTTTCCGTCGAAATTAGTGCCGTTTGTTCATCGGTAAGGATGTAATTTTGCACTCGTAAATCACTAAAAACAGAATGATTATGAAACGTTTATTATCTATTTTTATCTTGCTCACCGCGCTCGCTGTGGCAGCGTCAGCTCGCACTCTTATTGTCTATTATTCGTTCACCGGCAACTGTAGCGCCATCGTAACCTCACTACAACATCAGATTAGCGCCGACGTCGCCGAAGTGCAACCCGCCGACGAGGGTGTCGACTATGCCGCCAACAACTATGCCATCGGCGACGCGCTCATCGACCAAATCAACAACGCGCCCAACGATCCAGCAAGTTATCCCGCTATCAAGCCCATGGAGATAGATTTTTCGAAGTACAACACCGTTATTGTGGTGGCACCTCTATGGTGGAGCCACATCGGAGCGCCTATGCAGTCGTTCCTCTTCGCCAACTCTCAAAACCTCGCCGGAAAGCACATCGGACTCGTAATCAGCAGCCACTCCAGCGGTATAGCCACCTGCGAAGCCGATGCGCACCGACTACTGCCCGACAGCGAGTTCTTCGACCAAAACCAATGGATAAACAACCGTAATCTTGCCAACCGCGACGCTCTCATCGCTGACTGGCTCAAAAACATCAAATATAGTGCGGTAACAGCCATCAACGCTGTACAAGAACCCCAACAGCCCGAGCGCTTCTACGACCTCATGGGACGTCCGTTGCCCACAGCACCCGCCAGCGGCTTCTACATCCTAAACGGCCAAAAGCACATCCGATAACCACCATACAAAAATCTACTTGCCACAACACCTCTCCCAACCATACCTTTGCCCCCAACTTAAACTAATAAAGTAAAATAACACCGTTCCACCCGACAATGCCGCCGGAACGGCGGACCCCATTAATAACCCCACTCTAAGGAGCGATAGCGACGCAGGGTGGGGCCGCAGCCAACGCTAGAAACTGTCGCCCGACGGGCGACCCCCATTTGTACCTCAACCACTGTCCCACCTCACACAATCGAAATAAATATCCACATAATCATGCAAAA
>JAFVDY010000178.1 GCA_017478265.1 Muribaculaceae bacterium
CAGGTCCAATCTTCACCCACGATGCCAAATATGGCGGCAACCAAGGAGCGCAATTTATCAATTCCTACGCCAAAATGTTCCCCATGCCGCACGACTTCATTCTTGAGCAAGTCAATTCAACGCCACAAATCGAAATCCTTGCCGTACCTTCTAATGTGGGACAGGCCAAAGTGGCATTCAATGCTCTCGACGACACCGACGATACTTCTCTCAACACACCACATACGGCTATCGTTCTTCCCGACGAGGCGCTCTTCCTGCCGCTGCTCAACTCGGTGCCTGAGCGGGTAGAAGCTCTCAACGTAACCATGGGCTATAGCATGAAATACAGCGACATCGCTTCGCTCCTGCGCATCATAGCTCTTAGTCACAGACGAGCGCGACACTGCCGCGACAATAATACGGAGTGGGAATTCTACCGCGAGGATGTGAAAGACCTCCTCTCCCACCCCATCATCAAGCGACATTTCAGCCTTGAAGCTCTCAACATTGTCGCACTTATCGACAATAATAAGCTCTATTACGTGCCGCAATCTATTTTTAACGGCACGCCTTTCAAGACTTTATTCATCATGATCGATGAGAATGCCTCGACCTCCGACGTGATTAACTACCTCAACTGTCTTGTAGATTTCATCAAGGGAATTACCACGAAAATCACGTCTGAGCCCAACGACGACGAGGACGTGGACGACGAGGACGACAAAAGCGACAACGCCGACACCATGCCGTTGCAAGTGGCGTTTTATCGCAAAATGAACGAAGCTCTCGACTATATACAGGCTGCTATCTCACGCCACGAAGTGAACATCTCCGGCAGCTCTATTTTCTTCCTGATTGAGCGCCTTACATCAGGCATGGTTGTGCCGCTTGAGGGTGAGCCGCTGCAAGGACTGCAAGTGATGGGAATGATCGAAACGCGTTGTCTTGATTTCGACAGGTTGGTCATTCTCTCGGTCAACGAGCGTATTCTGCCTGGACGCTATCGCTTACAGTCGTTCATAAGCGAAGGACTGCGACACGTTTTCAACTTGCCTACTGCCGTCAGGCAAGAGGCAATGTGGAGTTACCACTTTTATCGCTTGCTCTCAAGGGCAAACAAAGTGACTCTGATTTACGACGCTCGCCGGTCGCAGCGCGTCGGCAGTAACGAGCCTTCACGATTTATCGAGCAACTGCGACTCATTTATAGCCAACCGCTCAACATCAAGATGTCGAAACAGCACTATATCTCCCAGCCAAGCATATCTTCAACAAGAACCTTGCAAATCGCCAAGGGCGAGTACGCAAAGAAGGTGCTTGACAGCTATTGCGACCCTGAAAATGGTCTGGCACTTTCGGCAAGCTCTATCAACAAGTATATCGACTGCCCGCTGAAATTCTACCTGCAATACATCGAGCAGCTGGGCGATGAAGAGCGCACCGGCGACTTCATGCAAGCCACCACCTTTGGCGATATCGTCCACGAAACTCTACAAGAGCTATACTACCCTGATACTGACCCGGGAGTAGCGCGCACAGGCTCTTATCGCGTAACAGGAGCTGACATAAAGGCTTTCAGAACCAAAAAAGTAGACGGTATTATCAAGAAATTAATCAATAAAAAATATCTCTTCCGCGACTGCAATAATCTCAACGCTCAATTAACCGGCGAAGCGCTCATCCAAAGCGAGTCAATCAAAACCTACGTTAATCGGGTGCTCGATTACGACTACAAACTGATTGAGAGTGACTGCGGTTTTATCGACATTCTCGAGTGCGAAAAGACTCACGTCGTGCAATTCCCGCTTTCCGACGGACGATGGTTTAATTTCAAATTCAAAGCCGACCGAATCGACCGCGTCAACGGTAGCGACACCATCCGCATCGTCGACTACAAAACAGGTTCCGACGACACGTTTTTCAAATCGGTTCAAACACTATTCGATAATAAGGAGAAAAAGCGGCCGCATGCGGCTCTACAGCTTTTGCTCTATTGCCATGCCTACGCTAAAGCTACTAATTTCAATGGGGCAATCATGCCCATGATTTACAAGACGCAGGACATCGATACATCCGGCTTGGGGATTGGCTCGAAAGTTGAGAACAAGAAACAAATCGACGACTATCGCGATGTAGATGATTTCATGAAAGTATTCACCGACACTATGGACAACTTCTTCAATCCCGACGTGCCTTTCATTCAGTATCCGATTAACGATGACGACGACAATAACAACTCTTTCAACTTCATTCCATGCGACTACTGTCCGTTTACTGATATTTGTTGCCGATGATTATCATTCGTAGCCGATATATGCCGCCTGTAAAGCGTTACCACGCTATCAACCTGCTCGGGGTGATGTTTGTCCACCCCGACGTCGAGGTGCGACCTTCGCTCGTCAATCATGAGCGTATTCACACGGCACAAATGCGCGAACTGCTCTACCTGCCGTTCTATCTGCTCTATTTGCTCGAATGGCTAATCAGGTTACTTATGCGAGGCAACGCTTATCGCAACATATCTTTCGAGCGTGAGGCCTACGGCAATATGTACAATCCCGACTACCTGAGCTGTCGCCGACGATACGCTTGGCTACATTTCATTTCAAAGAATTATAAACAACGCAAAAATAATAGTAGAAAATGACTCTCAAACGCTCCCTTTTCCTTGTAGCGACTTCGCTCATGCTCACTCTCGAGGCACTCGCCTTCGATGCAACGCGTGCTCAAAACGCCATCGACAAATTTGCCGGCGCGGCATCGCTCAAAAATGCATCGCTCACTATCGCCGTCGCTTCTACCGCCGATGGCAAGGTGCTTGCCACACATAACCCCGACCTCGCGTGCATCACCGCTTCTACCATGAAGACGGTGACATCTACCGCGGCACTCGAATTGCTGGGCGGCGACTTCGTGTTCGAAACGCCGGTATATCTCGACGGTGAGGTAAAAAACGGTGTTCTCAACGGCAATCTACTTATTGTGGGTAGCGGCGATCCGACTCTGGGATCACGTTTCTTTAAGGACAACCTCGACATCGTACCCGAGATTATGCAAGCGCTAAAGGGCGCTGGTATCTCGGCTATCAACGGACGTATAATTGTCGACCAATCAAAGTTGCCTTTCCCGGCTTTTAGCGACTGTAGCGACGCGGGCGACCTCGCATGGCCCTACTGCGCCGGTATTCACGCTCTTAACTATAGCGACAACCGCGTAAGGCTTGTATTCGACGGCAACAACGGCTCGATGCAAAACGCTCGCTTCGAGCCAAACGTGCCGGGGCTGAAGATTATCAACCGCCTCTCGGCCGGCACCGACGACAATGCCGAGCTCCACATGGAATACGCCTCGCCGGCCGTGATAGTGAGCGGGACTGTGGCCGACACCACTTATTACTTCGACATCGCCAACCCGCTACCGGGCGCACTACTGGCCGACAGCCTCGAGCACTCAATGCAACGCGCCGGCATCAAGCTTCGCAATCGCGATATCAAGGCTTCCGACTCTCCCTGGCTAATGCTCACCCATCGCTCGCCGTTGCTCACCGACATTATCGCTTCGCTGCTCGAACGTAGCGACAATATGTTCACCGAAGGCCTCTTGCGCGCGATGGCGGTAAATAAAGGCGTTCGCCCCACTGCCAAAGCGGGAGTCGACGCTGTGAACGAAAGTCTTATAAAGCGTGGTATCGATGTAACACCGAAATTCCAATACGACGGCAGCGGACTCGCAAGAGCCAACAAGGCCACGGCCACTTTCTTCACCGCTATGCTCGCACTAATGGCCGACCGGCACTACGGCGCCAAACAACAGCGACTGGTCGACCTCATGCCGCGAGTGGGCATCAATGCCAACATTGGCGGTTACCTCAGCGAAAGTAGTCTAAGTGGCTCGGTTGCTGTCAAAAGCGGCTCCATGACGGGCGTACAATGCTACGTGGGCTACTACCCCGCCCAAAAACCGGAATATTGTTTCGCGATTCTCGTCAACAACTGGCACGGTACGCGCCAAGCCTTAAAGAACGACATCGACCGGCTTATAATGCGAATTTTCGATGCCAACTAGTGTCCCAATTATTTTTTCACATTTCAACGTTATCATTTAACTCCTATGAATCAACCTAATATACAGCGAGTATTTGACATCTTCAAGCAACTTAACGCCATCCCCCGTCCCTCACATCACGAGCAACGAGTGGCCGACTTCCTCTGCCGCTTCGCCGAGCAGCGTGGCTTGGAATTTGAGCGCGATGCCGAGAACTGTGTGGTAATCCGCAAGCCCGCCACACCCGGGCACGAAGCCGCCGAGCCCATAGTCTTGCTCAACCACATGGACATGGTGTGCGTGGGGATGAACGACCCGCTTAACGACCCAATTGAGGCCTACATCGATGGCGACTGGATGAAGGCGCGCGGCACCTCGCTCGGAGCCGACAACGGTATCGGGCTGTCGATGGCACTCGCCGTGCTCGACGACGATAGCATCACCCACGGCCCGCTCGAGGTAATCACGACCACCAACGAGGAGGATGGCATGAGCGGAGCGGCGCAACTCGCGCCCGACTTCCTGCACGGCCGCAAAGTAATCAACCTCGACAGCGAGGACTACGACACCATCACCACCGGAGCTGCCGGAGCGTGTCTGCAGTTCCATCGCATACCGATTTCGCGACGCAACTCGCCCGAAGGACATAGCTGGCTCAAAATATGCTTCTCCGGCGGACTCGGCGGACACTCGGGAGTTGATATTAATAAAGGGCGATGCAGTGCCGTCATTCCGCTATGGGGCTTGCTGCAAGCGATTGCGGCCGAATACGAGTTCGACGTTGCCGACATCAACCTCGGCGAAGCCAACGCAAGCATCGCCTCGTCGGCTCATATCATCATCTGCATACCCCCGGGCGAGGCCGCGCAGTTCGTGCTCGATCAACAGACTTTGATGAACAACTGGCTAAATGAACAATTCGGCTCTACCGACCCCAATATGCGCTGCGACATCGACTACTGTGAGCCGCTCGACACTGTCATCAACCGCGAGGCGCTTGAAGCTCTCATGCTAAGTCTTGAGGCTACTCCGCAAGGCGTGGTGAAAATGAGCGACTCGATTAAGGACACTGTCGAGACTTCCAACAACGTAGGCCGCATCATCTTCGAGCAAGACCACATCTTCGTCAGCACCCACACCCGAAGTTTCAACGATAGCGTCATGGCGCAACTGAGCCGCGATATCGCCGACAACTTCGCCCGCAACGGTGCCACGACCGAACTGATAATGGAAGCTCCGGCATGGCAAGAGGATCAACATTCGCAATTCCTGAAGATTACGAGCGACACTTTCAACGACGTGCTCGGATGGAGACCGCGCATGGTAGCAATGCACTTCGTGCTTGAAGCGGGATTCTTCGTACGCCATTATCCGGGCATACAAATCGCAAGCATCGGACCGCGCATAGTTGAGCCACACTCAACAAGCGAGCGTGTACAACTCTCAACTGTAACCGACATTTGGAAAGTACTGCTTGAACTTCTCCGCCGACTCGCATAATTGCAACTCACCCTCTTGTACACCCGTAAACTCGTACAATAATAAGAATTATGTCATATCTCGACGAACTGAACGAACAACAACGGGCCGCCGTTGAATACTGCGAGGGGCCACAACTCATAATCGCCGGCGCAGGCTCGGGTAAAACACGAGTGCTCACCTACAAGATTGTGCACCTGCTCAATCAAGGTCACGCCCCTTTTCGGTTGCTCGCTCTTTCTTTCACCAACCAGGCGGCAACCGAAATGCGACAGCGCATTCAGGCTCTCGTGGGAGAAAGTGTTGCAAACCAACTTTGGATGGGAACTTTCCACAGCATCTTCGCCAGAATTCTGAGGCGACACGCACCACTCATCGGTTTTACGAGCGACTTCACCATTTACGACACCTCCGATTCCCGCTCGCTCGTAAAACTTATAATTCGCGACCAAGGACTCGACGACAAGAAGTATAAACCCGCCAACGTCCACTCTTTTATCTCCAACCTCAAAAACAACCTCATCACGCCTTCGATGTATATGCGAGACGAGGCTCGACTGAAAGCTGACGCCAACGCGGGCTTGCCTATGCTCGGCGAGCTATACAACATTTATTGCCAACGGTGCCGGGTGGCTAACGCTATGGACTTCGACGACCTGCTGGTGTTCACCAACATCCTGCTTCGCGACAACCCCGATGTGCTACGGCGTTACCAGGAGTTCTTCTCTTACGTTCTTGTCGACGAGTATCAGGACACCAACTTCGCTCAGCACCTTATTATAATTGAGCTATCGAAACTGCACAGACGAGTGAGCGTAGTAGGCGACGACGCGCAGTCAATCTACAGCTTTCGTGGTGCCAACCTCAGCAACATTCTCAATATGGAGCACCAGTTCGAGGGCTTGAAAATATTCAAACTCGAGCGCAACTACCGCTCTACGCAAAACATCATCAACGCCGCCAATTCACTCATCGACAAGAACACGTGGCAAATCAAAAAGAATATCTTCACCGCCAATAAACCCGGCAGCCGTATACCGGTTATACGCTGTTATAGCGACTACGAGGAGGCCTTCGTCGTAGCAAGTCAAATCACCTCGTTGCGGGCACGCACAGGGTGCGCCTACAACGACATCGCCATACTCTATCGCACCAACGCCCAGTCGCGCGTGCTCGAGCAAGCGCTCAGCCGCGCCGGACGCAAGGACGACCACGCGCCGGGGGCCGGCACCATCCCCTACCGCATCTTGGGCGGAACATCGTTCTATGAGCGCAAGGAAATTAAGGATGCCATCGCTTACTTCCGACTCACTGTCAACCACAACGACGACGAGGCGCTCCGACGCATCATCAACTTCCCGAAGCGGGGCATAGGACAAACTTCCTTGGGAAAGGTGCAACACGCAGCGGTGGCGGCCGGTGTGAGTATGTGGCAAATAATCTCGGAGCCGGATTGCTACGGCTTCTCCATTAACAAATCAACGCAGGCCAAACTCGACGCGTTCGTCAACCTCATCAACGGCTTCACACGTGCCGAACAGGAAAGCGACGACGCTGTAGCTTCAACCGACATCATATTCGATCGCACAGGGCTGATCACTATGCTGCACAACGACAATACTCCCGAAAACATAAGCCAACGCGAGAACCTTGAGGAACTGCGCAACGCTATTGCGGAGTTTGTCGAGATGCAGCGTGAAGCGGGCAGCGACGAAATCAAACTCTCCAACTTCCTCGCTGTGACATCGCTGCTGACCGACCAAGACGAGAACAAGAAAAACGGAGGCGACTGTGTAACGCTAATGACTGTACACTCGGCCAAAGGACTCGAGTTCCGCAACGTAATCATTGTTGGCGTCGAGGAGGATTTGTTCCCTTCATCAATGAGCAAGGACTCGCTCGCGCAAATCGAAGAGGAACGACGATTGCTCTATGTCGCCATCACGCGAGCTATGGACAACTGCGTAATCACATACGCCACCTCGCGATACCGCAACGGCGAAAACATTAACTGCAGGCCAAGCCGTTTCATCTCCGACATCGATCCGCAATTCCTTAAAATTGAACAACGGCAACGCGATTTCGACAGTTTTGAGAACAATCGTTTCGGCAGTCGCAACGACTTCTCACAACGCAAAAGCCCATGGGACAACATTCAACGCAACGTTATCGCCCGATCGGTTACGAATAATGTCTCGAACTCAACACCGCGGCGGCGCAACGATTTAACCCCAACTGCGGCACCATCGACTCCTCAACCCGACAACGACGGACGTTTCCGAAATCACACCGCCAACGAACTCAAAGAGGGCATGGAGATAGTTCACAATCGTTTTCTCGACGGCGTTATTGTCAATATCGACACTTCTTCGGCCGACAATCGAATTGTTGTCGACTTTAAAGAGTACGGATCGAAAACACTCCTGTTGAAATTCGCTAAATTCTTCATAAAATGAAATCTTTCCCTACTCCGTATTATATAGTTTACGAGGACAAACTAAGGCGCAACCTTCAGCTTATAACCGATGTCGCTCGGCGCGCCGATGTCGAGATTATCATGGCGTTCAAAGCCAACGCGCTTTGGCGTACATTCGGCATTTTCCGACAATTTGGCATCAGCTCCACTGCCAGCTCTCTCAACGAGATGCAACTCGCTATCGACGAGCTGCACTGCAAAGCTCACTCCTACTGTCCCGTCTACACCGACCAGACTATCGACCACTTCATCGGCGGCAGCAGCCACATCACATTCAACAGCGTGGCCCAGTTCAACCGCTTCCGCCACAAGTGCATCGGCAAGGTGTCGTGCGGACTGCGCATCAACCCCATGTGCCGGGTGGTCGACACCGACATCTACGACCCCTCGGCGCCGGGAAGCCGTTTCGGTGTCACTGCCGACAATCTGAAGCTGCTGCCCGACGGCATCGAGGGGTTCCACTTTCACGCGCTATGCGAGAGCACGAGCTACGACCTCGAGAAAGTGCTCACCGCCGTCGAACAGCAATTCGGACATTTCCTGCCTCAGCTCAAGTGGATTAACATGGGCGGAGGTCACCTCATGACGCGCGACGGTTACGACATCGACCACCTCGTCCGCCTGCTTACCGACTTCAAGCGCCGCTACCCCAATCTGCACGTCATTCTCGAGCCGGGAAGCGCTTTCTGCTGGCGTACGGGCGACTTAATCACCTCGGTAATCGACGTAGTCGAGAACAGCGGCATCACCACCGCCATCATCGACGCCTCTTTCGCTTGCCACATGCCCGACTGCCTCGAAATGCCTTACAAACCCATCATCTCCGAGGCGCTCGACTCTGTCGACACGTCACGCCCCACCTATAGGCTCGGCGGCAACTCGTGCCTGAGCGGCGACTTCGTGGGCGACTGGAGCTTCGACCACCATCTGCAACCGGGCGAAAGGCTCACACTCGAGGACATGAACCACTATACTACCGTCAAAACCAATATGTTCAACGGCATCCAACATCCGGCTATTCTTCTACAGCGCTCCAATGGCGATATTGAAATCCTGCGCACTTTCTCTTACGATGACTACCGCTCGAGAATGTCATGACAACTTCTTTTGCGAAGATTTTGGCATTTTTTGTTATTTTTAACGCTCTATCTCATTTTTTATTACTAACTTTGCAAATTGATAGTGAATACTATTTGATATGAACAAACGCTTTGTTACTATATCGCTTGTGCTCGTTGCCGCCGCTCAACTATTGACTGTTAGCGCGGTAACGCGCTCAGTGGCGCGCCGCGACGCCGACCGGCAGGAGCAACTCGTTGCCTCGGCCGACGGCGTGGAAATATATGGCAACAACGGCGTAATCACTATCAAAAGTAACCACAAGACCACCGTGCGTGTATTCACCATTCTCGGCCAGTTGGTCTCTACCACCTCCATCCAGCCGGGCACAACTCGCATCAAAGTGGCCTCTCGCGGTATCTACATAGTTAAAGTTGACAACATAACTCAAAAAATCGCCCTCTGATCCACCTTCTATTAACTATCATATTTATAATCGTCCTTCTAAAAGTTTAAAGCTATGAGTGATATTCCTGACATTAATTGGTCCAATCTCCCCTTCGGTTACGTCAAAACCGACTTCAACGTCCGTTGCACCTTCAAGGACGGCAAATGGGGTGAAATTGAAGTTCACGACGACGAGTTCCTAAATATACACATGGCCGCAAGTTGTCTGCACTACGGACAAGAGGCCTTCGAAGGACAAAAAGCGTTCCGGGGCGTCGACGGAAAAATACGCATCTTCCGCATAGAGGAGAACTGGAAACGTATTGCCGCAAGCGCCGAAGGCATCATGATGGAACCCATTCCGCAAGACCTCTTTATCGAAATGGTTAAGAAAGTGGTTTTGCTCAACGAGCGATTCATTCCGCCTTATGGTAGCGGTAGCTCGCTTTACATCAGGCCACTCGAAATCGGCATCAGCCCGCTCGTGGGTGTACGACCTGCAACAGATTATCAATTCATCATCTTCGTAACACCTGTCGGACCCTACTTCCCCGAAGGTTTCCGACCCACCAAGGTGGTAATCTACCGCGAATACGACCGTGCGGCGCCTTGTGGTACCGGACGGTGGAAGGTGGGAGGCAACTACGCCGCCGGTATGCGGGCCACCGCCAGGGCTAAGCAACACGGCTTCTCCGCCGTGCTCTTCCTCGATCCGAAAGAGAAGAAATATCTCGATGAGTGCGGCCCCGCCAACTTCTTCGCTATTAAAGGCAATAAATACATCACACCCAAGAGCAACAGCATCTTGCCTTCGGTCACCAACAAGTCGTTGCAGCAACTCGCGCTCGATATGGGACTCGAAGTGGAATGTCGACCCATCGAACTTGCCGAACTGGAGTCAATCGACGAGGCCGCCGAGTGTGGTACCGCTGCCGTGGCTTCGCCAATCAGCGAAATATACGACTTCGACAACGACCACTCCTACGTGATCGCACACGACGGCAACCCGGGACCCGTCACCACCGAGCTTTACCATCGCCTGCAAGCCATTCAGCGCGGCGAGGCCGAGGACATCCACAACTGGTGCACAATCCTATGAACCCCCTGAACATTATCGACAAATACTATCTACCGGGCAGTGAGTTGCACTCACTGCTTGTTGTTCATAGTCAAAACGTCGCTCATCTGGCGTGCCGACTGGCTCAGCGGCTCGTCGACGGCGGAGAAACGGTTGACCTCGATTTCGTCCACGAAGCGGCAATGCTACACGACATCGGCATCTTCCTTACCGACGCGCCCGGTATTCACTGCCACGGCACTCATCCCTACATCTGCCACGGCATTCTCGGACGCGAGCTGCTCGACGCGCTACGGCTGCCGCGCCATGCATTAGTGTGCGAGCGACACACCGGTGCCGGCATCAGCCGCGACGATATCATCGCTCAGCACCTCCCACTACCCCTGCGCGATATGCTGCCCGTCTCCATTGAGGAACAACTTATCTGCTACGCCGACAAGTTTTTCTCTAAAACTCGTCCCGACGAACAAAAATCGCTCGAGCACGCGCGACGCTCGCTTGAGCGCTTCGGCGATGCCACCCTCGCGCGCTTCGACGCCCTTAACAGCCGCTTCGGCTTGTAACGACGCCGACCCGAAGTGGTAATTTATCATTTTCTGAGTATTTTTTATTATAATTTGTTACAAAAAGTTTGCAAATTTAAACTATAATTTGTAATTTTGTCGCGTTTTAGGTTCGCGAGCAGCGCTCTGCCGGCATTATAAATGAAGTAACAAATTATTACATAACGTTTTAAAAAATTCTCAGGCTTATGAAGAAACTATTACTACTCTTAGCCGTCTCCTCTCTCGTGCTCGCGGGATATGCCGCAGGCAATCTCGATCACGTTGTCTACGACAACGTCGCCACCGACTACATTACTGTGGTCGACGACGTCAACGAGTCTACCGACCAAGTTGTGCCGGAAAAC
>JAFVDY010000179.1 GCA_017478265.1 Muribaculaceae bacterium
ATAAGAAATTATGAAACTGCGAATATTTCTCCTATCAATCGTGGCGATAATTACCGCAATGACTGCGAGCGCCGAATATATCACGCCATTCACCGTTAGTCTCTACGACGGAAATGTGAAGTTGACTTACGATGTGAACGACGATGCTCAAAGTGTTTCACTTATTTCAATTTATATTGAAAACCGATCGAGTTATGAGTTGGAAGTGCCGGCAAAGGTTAAAGTGGCGGAGACTCGCGATGGAATTACTTATGAGCACGACATGGCAGTGACAACCTTGCGCTGCGAGGAAGGGTATATGTCGGTACTGCGTGGCTACGGCACTCTTACCCGTTTGGTATTGCCACCGACTGTTACTCGTCTCGATGACAACGCGTTGTCCCGATATTATGAAGCGATAGTCAAATATGTAGACCTTGGTGGAAATATCGAGTCTATAGGCAACTCGGCATTCTATTCGGCAGCAGCGCTCACCGAGGTTGCCAATGTGGGTACACGATTGCAATCTATTGGTAATTATGCCTTTATCAAGTGTAAAAATTTGGTGACGATGTCGATACCTCCGACCGTGAGCGAGATTGGGGAGTACTGTTTCAGTGAGTGTGCTAAATTGGAAACGCCAATGTCGTTGCCGCTTTTGACAGTGGTTCCGAAATACGCCTTTAATGAGTGTAACGCGCTAACCGGCTTAAGCTTTGGAGAGGGGTTGACTGAGGTAGGGGAGTACGCTTTTGCCGCGACAGGTGTGTCGGAACTGGTATTCCCTAATTCGGTTAAAACGATAGGCGATTACGCCTGCTATCGCAGTGGAATAAAATCGGTTACGTTGGGCGAAAACGTGGAGAATTTCGGCACTTGGGTATTCAGCCGTTCGGCACTACAAGAGATTGATTGGCCGGGAAACATCAAGACGATACCCAATTCCACATTTTATTTTTGTCGCAATATGCAGCGTCTCACTCTTGGCGAGGGCTTGGAGAAGATTGATTTCCAAACCGGTTGCACGGTTGCCAATCCGGTGGTTTATCCGCAATCATTGAAAGTGATTAACAGTTTCTTCTCTTGTCCCAATCAAGAGGCTGTTGTCATTCCCGATGGAGTGACCACAATTGGCACACAAATCAGTACTTACTATAACAAGTCGCTCACCTTGGGAAAGAGCGTGCGCCAACTAAGTTACGAAGCCAACGGGCGAATAGCTGGCGCGGCGAAAGCCGATTTCTACCCATCTGCTCTGGCGAAACTCGAGCAACTTCACGTTCGGATGCCCGAGCCAATAGAGGTGGCTTATGATATGACCGGGTACTACGACAACGATAGCTACAACCAAGCGTTTGAGAACTGCACGCTATACATCCCCCGCGGCACTCTTGCGCTATATACTGATGCTAATAGTGAGGCGGCCGCATTTTGGCGTAACTTTAAGAATATTGTTGAGGAAGATGTCGACACGCCATCATTGCCCGGCGACCTCAATGGCGACGGTAGCGTCAATGCCGGCGATGTGAGCGAGCTTTATGGTGCCATCCTTCAAGGCAATAGCGATAAACGATACGACTTGAACAGCGACGGAAGCGTGAATGCGGGCGATGTGTCGGCGCTATATACGATTATACTTGGCGGTCGTTGAAAAGCTCGTTGGCGGTGGCAAGTGTTTCGGGTTTGCCCACATCGAGCCAAGAGTAGTCATCGGCGGGCACATATCCCTTTATAATGAGTCGGTGGCATTCGTTGTAGTAGAACGGCGCGATTGAGAATTTCGCGCCATGTGCGGCATATCGTTGCAGATGCGGGAAGATTTGCGGCGATATCACGTGTACGCCGCCGAATGCGAGACATTGCATCGCATCCTCGTCGTAGGCGAAGCTATCCGGGCGCGTCTCACCTGTGGCCTTGTTGATCCAGCCCCTCAATCGGCGTTCGCGGTCGAACACAAAGTAGCGTTGTGTCTCGCGATCCTTTACCAGTAGCGTGGCCATGGCGTTGTGCGCTACATGATAGTCGTACATAGCTCGAAGGTCGAGCGTGGTGAGAATATCGGCGTTATGAACCAGAAATGGCTCGTCGCCGTCGAGCCACTGTTTAGCCTTAAGAATGCCGCCACCGGTGTCGAGCAGTTGCTCACGCTCATCGCTCACCGCAATGTTCAGGCCGAAGTTACGGTTCTCCTTCAAGAAGTCGATAATCTTCTCGCCGAAGTGGTGTACGTTGATTACGATGTCGTGAAATCCGGCGTCGGCCACATGGCGTATCACACGCTCGAGCATAGTCACTCCGGCTACCTCTACGAGAGCTTTCGGACGGTCGTTGGTCAATGGCCTTAGTCGTGTGCCGAGGCCTGCGGCAAATATCATCGCTTTCATTTGTTTATCGTTGTTTTGTGTTAAAAATTGCCGCAAAATTACTAATAATTGCCGGAATTATATTAATTTTGCGGCGCTTTTGATGCAAAAATTACAAAACGGACATATCGGAAATCAGCCTGAAAAGCCCGAAAGCAATTCTATTTCGACCGGCCGTGGCCTGCTCGCGCTATCACCCATAGCGGTGTTCCTTTCTTTATATCTATCGGTGTCGATTGTCAACAACGACTTTTACAAGATGCCTCTGAGTGTGGCTTTCATTGTGGCGTCGATGTGGGCGATATTTCTTGTTAAAGGCAAGAAGATGGCCGAGCGTGTCGAGATCTTCTCGTTGGGTGCCGCCAATGCCAATGTGCTGTACATGATATGGATTTTCATTATGGCCGGAGCGTTCTCGGCGTTGGCGCGCAGCATTGGTTCGGTCGACGCTACGGTCGACTTGACGTTGGCTATGCTGCCGCGGCAGTTTCTGTTGCCGGGTTTGTTTGTGACGGCTTGCTTTATTTCAATGTCGATAGGCACCTCAGTGGGCACCATAGTGGCTTTGACGCCGTTTGCCGTGCAGTTGGCTCCTCAATTGGGCCTTGACACAGCCTTTGTAACGTCGATTGTGCTTGGCGGCTCGTTCTTTGGCGACAATCTGTCGTTTATCAGCGATACCACTATCGCCGCTACACGCACTCAGCGCGTGGCGATGAGCGATAAATTCAAGATGAACCTGCGCATAGTTCTGCCGGCCGCTATTGTGGTAATGGCGATATATATTATATATGGTTTTAACCTCGAGGGCGCTGGCGGAGTCGCTACTGCGGCTAGGCCGTCGTCGTGGTGGCTGATAGTACCGTATATTGTTGTGATTGCAACCGCCATTGCCGGAGTGAACGTGATGCTTGTGCTCACATTGGGCATAGTGGCGTGTATCGTGCTCGCTTATGCCACCGGAGCCGTAGGAGGCTTTATCGAACAGAGTGCGATTATGGCTGAAGGAATCAAGGCTATGAGCGATCTGATTATCGTTACGTTGCTTGCGGCAGGCTTGCTTGCGGTGATTAAGTATAACGGCGGCATAGCGTTCCTCATAAGCCGTCTTACCAAGCGGATCAGCGGCACACGCGGTGCGCGCGCCACAATAGCGATGCTGGTGGCGGTGGTCAACCTGTGTACCGCCAATAATACCATTGCCATCATCACCGTGGGCGACATCGCGCGCTCAATAAGCGATAAATACGATCTCAATCCGAGGCGCGTGGCAAGCATACTCGACACCGGCTCGTGTATTGTCCAGTGTGTAATCCCTTACGGCGCGCAGACGCTGCTCGCCGCCGGACTCGCCAACGTTTCGCCAGTGGCATTTGTCCGTTATCACTACTATGCGGCTGCTTTGGCGGTGATGGTGATGGTGTCGATAATGGTAAAAAAATCGGCAAAAACGTAAAAGAAATAGTTTTTTTGTTGAAAAAATGTTGTTGTTTTGCGAATTTGTTGTATTTTTGCACCGATTTCAAAAGGATAATTCTACTTTTTGGCGAACTGATGAATTTGTAATCGGCTAATAATTAGCCGTGTTTGCCAAGGAGAGAAGAACACAAATCAATTGACTATTACAGAATGCGAGACGAGGCTCGATGTAAAATTGTGTGAGCACTTGTCGTGCGTAGTCGAATATTTCATTTTTATATGTATAACATCAACGAACTTAATGCAATGAATGAAGCGCAGTTGCGCGACATTGCAAAGTCAATGGGATTAAAGAAAGTAGATTCCGTTGCCCAACAAGACCTGGTTTTCATGGTGCTCGACAAGCAGGCTGAGGACAGCGCGTCGACCGCCGAGGATACTCCGCCGGCTGCGAAACGTCGCGGACGCCGTCCAAAGAGCGAATC
>JAFVDY010000180.1 GCA_017478265.1 Muribaculaceae bacterium
CAAGCGAATGGCAGCTTGGGGCCGCGCTGGTCATCAATCCACTGCTGAGCCTTGCGCTCAAGCGAGCGGAGCTTCAATTCGTCACGAGATGTGCTAATACGCTGGATAATAACCTTTTGGCCGTCACGATAGTCCTCCACAATGACACTATAGGTGCCTGATTTATTGCGATTCCTGCGAAAAAACATGGGGCAAATTTAGCGTGAGCCCCACAATTTACCAATTTTTTTTGCGCTATATTGCTGATTTTCAAGCGACATTTTTTTGCAAATCAAACTGTGCGGAAAACAGAAAGAGTGTATTTCGCGGCACTAATCCATTACGAATACGAAGAAAAATAGAAGACGACTTAAAACTGGTTGTTTTTTGCTCTATTTTATGCTATTACAGTTTTATCACTGATCGGCTTGCCACACTGGGACACCTCTCAGCGGCGATGAGCCACGAGGTATTGACCGATTTGCACGGCGTTGAGCGCCGCGCCCTTCTTGATTTGGTCGCCAACCACCCATAGCGACAGTCCGCAGTCATCAGCCAGATCCTGACGGATGCGACCCACGTACACCGGGTCCTTGCGCGTGCAGTCAACCGGCATCGGATACAAGTTCTTGCTCGGCTCGTCGAGCACAACCACGCCCGGAGCGTTGCGCAGTGCGTTGCGCGCCTGCGATGCCGTCACCGGCTGTGTGGTCTCCACCCACACCGCCTCGCAGTGGGTGCGCATCACCGGCACCCGCACACACGTGGCACTCGTGCGAATATCGCTGTGCATAATCTTGCGTGTCTCGTTGTACATCTTCATCTCCTCGCGGGTGTAGTCGTTGTCGACAAACTTGTCGATATGCGGAATCACGTTGTAAGCCAACTGATGCTGAAACTCTTTTACCGTCGGCCGAGTGCCTGTAGCGAGTTCCATGTATTGCAGCGCGAGCTCGGTCATCGCGTTATGGCCGGCGCCACTGGCCGCCTGATACGATGCCACATGGATGCGCTTAATGGGCGACAGGTCGTGAATGGGCTTCAACGCCACCACCATTATGATGGTGGTGCAGTTGGGGTTGGCGATAATGCCTCGTGGGGCGTTCAGAGCGTCCTCACCGTTCACCTCGGGCACCACTAAGGGCACGTCGTCGTCCATACGGAAGGCATTGCTGTTGTCGATCATGATTGTGCCATGCTTGGTGATGGTGGAGGCGAACTCGCGCGACGTCTGCGCGTCAACGCTCACAAACGCGATGTCGGTGCCGCGAAAGTCGTCGTTATGTTGCAAGAGTTTCACCACATAGTCGCGGCCGCGATAGGTAAACACGCGGCCGGCGCTGCGAGGCGAGCCGTACAGCTCAAGGTCGCTGATGGGGAAGTTCTGCTCGTCGAGCACTCGCATAAATTCTTGTCCTACGGCGCCACTGGCACCAACGATAGCTACTTTCATAATCGCGATTAAGATGTGAGATGTAAAATGTAAGATGTAAGATGTAAGATGGAAGATGTAAGATGTTCGAGACAGGTAACGCTACTTGTAGCGGTCGCTGATATTGTAAATAGCGCTGTAAACGTCGCGCAAATCGTCGGTAAGCTCTATGCCGCGACGCGCCATCACTCGCCGTGCGGTGGCAAGGAACACCTCAAAGTCGACGTTCTTGAAGCCAGCGCTGCTGTTGCCCTCCATAAACGACGGCACAAAGTTGCGCGGGAAGCCGGCCCCGTGGATGTTCACCGCCACGCCGAGCACGGTAGCAGTGTTGAGCATCGAGTTGATGCCGGTCTTGCAATGGTCGCCCATAATGGGACCGCAGAACTGCCTGCCGGTGCGCAGAAAGCGCTGAGCGTTATAGTTCCACAGCTTAATCTCGCCATAGTCGTTCTTTAGGTTCGACGTGGTGGTGCCGCCGCCCAGGTTGCACCATTCGCCTATCACGGCATCGCCCAAGAATCCCTCGTGGGCCTTATTGCTGTAGCCTATGATGATGGTGTTCTCCACCTCGCCGCCTATCTTGCACTGCGGACCGAGCGATGTGGCGCCATACACCTTCGAGCCTATGCGCACCTTCGAGCCGTCGAGAGCCGAGAACGGACCGCGCACACACGCGCCTTCCATCACCTCTACGTCTTTGCCGATGTAAATGGCGCCCTCGCGGGTGTTGAGCGTAGCGCCGTCAACCACCGCGCCGGCCTCAAGGAAAAGGCGCTTCGGGTCACCTATCACGGTGCACGTGGCAGGCACAGGGCAGCTCTCGCGTCCGGCCGTCAACCGTCCGAAGTCAGCCTCGATAGCTGCACCGTTGTGTTCAAAGAGTTCGTAGAGATAGTTGATTGCCACGGGATTGGCAGCGCTGTAGCGCGTACGCTTGAAGTGACGCTTGTCGAAGGAGTGAGCCGTGCCGCGAAAGGCAAGTAACGTCTCTCCCTGCATCAGCGCCTCGCCTGGCGAAAGACTTGTCACCTCTGTCACAAGAGCGGGCGTCGCCACCACGTTGGCCGCAATAAGCAGATTGTCGCGTCTCACCACCGCGGGAAACAACTTGGTCAGGTAGGTGGCGGTAAGATAGGAATAGGTATTCGCCTTGTCGCCAAGCAGTTGCTGCCACTTCTGCTCCAGAGTGGTGATGCCAAGCCGCAAGCGGGCTATCGGGCGGGTATAGGTGAGCGGAAGCAAATTCTTGCGCACCTCGTTATCATCAAAAAATATAACGTTCATAGCCAAAAACTTTAATTTTAGGCGGCAAAATTACAAAAAAATTCAAAAACACAACCTTTTCGCCCCATAACTTTCACCCGAAGGCGATATAATAAAGATATCGACATTAACGTTAATAATTATAAAATAAACTTATTAAAAAAGATGAAAACGACTATCAACGAACAAGACGGCGCACTGGTGGCACTGCTCGAAGGACGCCTCGACACGGCCGCCGCCGCGCAGACGCAACGCGACCTCGAACCGCTGCTCGACTGCGGCAACAAGGACATCGTGCTCGACTGCTCAGGGCTCGAATACATCGCGTCGAGCGGACTGCGACTCTTCCTTACTCTGCTCAAAAACGCCAAATCGCGCGGCGCTACAGTCTACATAACCGGCGCCAACGACACCATCAACGAGACCCTCACCGTCACCGGCTTCCACAACCTTTTCCGCTTCAAGTAGTCGCCCACCAAAGGCGAACTTTCGCTCACCGACCTCCGACATAGCATTCGAAACCGGACGAATTTATTATTTTTTTGATAGTTTGAAGCTTAACGCTTCCGACATCCGCTTTGTCGTATATCTTTATCATTAATTAAGTCGCCGATTAAATAGCGACGCAAAAAACATAAAGAGTTGTTTATCGGTTAATTAAGTCGCCGTTTAATAACGCCCGCATAAACGAGAAACTTAAATTATAATAGAAGGATTACGCGTTTTTCAGCGGAAATGTGTACCTTTGCAGCCGCAATAGGGCAAAAAATCGACTCTTTGAAATAATGGGCAACAAGACATATCACAACGAGGAGGCGCTCAAAGCAGTAGTCCACAGTCTGGCATCGTCGCATGGCACTCTCGACCTGTGCCACCTCAGCAGGGGCAACGAGCCGCTGCCTAATCAGGCCACCATCAAGGAGATTGTGAGGCTTTCACGCGAGGTAATCTTCCCGGGGTTCCAGGGCGACACCGCCGTCAACAGCTACAACCTTGAGTACACCATAGGGCTCAAGCTCGAGCGATTGCAAGCTCTGCTTGAGAACCAGATTGTGGCCGGATTTGCCGTCGACTGCCGCGAGCTCGACTTCGACACGCTACACAGCCGCGTCCACGAGATTACCGACCACTTCATCGCATTGCTGCCCGAGTTGCGACGCGTGCTTCACACCGACGTCGAAGCCCTCTACCTCGGCGATCCCGCTACCACCAGCCCGCAAGAGGTGGTCTACTGCTACCCGGCGGTAAAAGCAATCACCAACTATCGCATTGCCCACGCTCTGCTGCAGCAAGGCGTGCCCATCATCCCTCGCATGATCAGCGAGCTCGCTCATAGCGAGACCGGCATCGACATCCATCCCGGCGCCACCATTGGCGAGAGCTTCGCCATTGACCACGGCACGGGTGTAGTGATTGGCGCTACGGCCATCATCGGCAACAACGTGAAGCTATACCAGGGTGTGACTCTTGGAGCGCTCAGCTTCAGCCGCGACACCGACGGCAACCCCGTCAAAGGCGTGGCGCGACACCCGATCATCGGCAATAACGTGATCGTATACAGCAACGCCTCCATCCTTGGGCGGATCACCATAGGCGACGGTGCCGTGATTGGCGGCAACATCTGGGTCACTACCGATGTCGCGCCGGGCGAGCGGGTGGTGCAAAGCCGGTTTGAAAGATAGAAATTAATATTAAATCGATAAATAATAAACTGTTATGAAATTTGAAATGGTGGCAAAGACCTTTATGGGTCTTGAAGGTGTCTTAAGTGACGAACTAACGGCGCTCGGCGCCGACAATGTGCAGCAAGGCAACCGCATGGTGTCATTCACGGGCGACAAAGAGCTGCTCTATCGCGCCAACTTCCAGTGCCGAACGGCTCTGCGCATTCTCAAACCTATCTTTAAATTCACCTCCACCGACGCCGAGGACCTTTACAATAAGGTGCTCGAACTCGACTGGAGCAATGTGATGAACGCCGACAGCACCTTCGCCATCAACGCTACCGTCTATAGCGACCTCTTCCGACACTCGCGGTTTGTCACCTACCGCGTCAAGGATGCCATCGCCGACTACTTCGTAAAGCGCGAGGGCCACCGACCGTCCATCCGCCTCAACGCCCCCGACCGGACCTTCGACGTGCACATCAGCGGCAACGACGTCACCATCTCGCTCGACTCGTCGGGCGAACCGCTTTACAAGCGCGGATGGCGCACGGCACAGACCGACGCGCCCATCAACGAGGTGCTCGCCGCAGGAATTCTCAAGCTTGCCGGATGGGATGGCACCACCGACCTGATTGACCCCATGTGCGGCTCGGGCACGTTCCTGATTGAGGCCGCGCTCATCGCCGCCAACATCAACCCGGGCGTTTACCGACAGGATTTCGCTTTCCAACACTGGGACGACTATGATGCCGAACTCTTCGACGCCATCTTCAACGACGACAGCGACGAGCGCGAGGTAACCTGCAAGATTCAGGGCTACGACATAATGGCGAAAGCGGTTGCCATCAGCGAACTGAACATCAAGAACGCCGGGCTCGGAAAATATATCACCGTGGAGCGACGAGCGCTCGAGGATTGGACCGAGGCACCCGCCGGCGCCACCCTCGTCACCAATCCGCCATACGGCGAGCGACTGGTGGTGGGCGACATACAAGGGCTCTACCGCACGCTTGGCGAGAAAATCAAGCGGGTGTTCCGAGGCTACCATGCCTGGGTCATCTGCCCCGACGACAAGGAACTATACACCAACATAGGCCTGCGAGCATCGGTTCACTATCCGCTGCTCAACGGCGAGCTGCAATGCGAGCTGCGTGAATACGTCAGCTTCGATGGCAGCTACAACGAGATGCGTAGCCGGGGCGACGACATAAAGAACCGCGACTTCCGAGCCAGCGAACGCGCACCGCGACACCGACGCGCCGATGACGAGCGCCGACCGCGCCGCGACCGCGACTTCGACTCTGACGACGAACGACCCAAGCGACCGACCCCGCGCTCTTTCCACGGACCGACGCTAAGCACCGACGCCGAGCGACCCATCATACACGGACGTCGCAACGGATGGAAACGACGCGACCTCGACAACGAGAAATAACCCCGCTCTTCGTGGCTTAAGCAACTATCATAAGTGGACGAATTCTTAAACGGCAAAGGTTTCCTCATTACCGCCGGTGCGATGGCGCTGGCGGTGATAATCGCGCTTGCAGGCGCTACAGGCGCGGCAGCGCCTTACGAGACGTGGCAAGGGCTATTCTTCACCATCGAGGCACAATCGTTGCCGTCGTGGTTGCCACCGGTGCTGAGCATCTTGAGCCTTGGCGGCACGGCCGCTCTGCTCATCCTCCTCAACCGCCGCTTCAACTTCATTCGGGCGGTAACGTTCATGTTCGCGGCCGTCTACTTGCTGCTGTGCGCCGCCTCGCTGTGGTTGCAGAGCGAGTTCAACATAGGTGTCGTGCTCACTCTTGTGCTCTCCGCGCTTATGTTCATCATCTTCCGCGAGTATCAGAATAGTGAGCACGCCCAACGTAGCATCTTTATGGCGTTTGCCGTCGTAGGCCTGTGCGGCCTGTTCCATTATGCGGCATTGTTTCTCATTCCTATTGTGTTCATTGGCTTCGTGCAGGTGCAGGCCATGAGCGTCAAGGGCGCCGTGGCGGCTCTGCTCGGGCTGACGACGCCGGTATGGCTCGCAGTGGGGCTGGGCTTTGTCAATCCGATATACTCCTTCAATGCGCCCGACCTCAAGATTCTGTGGCACTCAGCCGATTTTGCCCACCTGCAGTTGCCCATCATCGTGGCGGCAATCACGGCGCTGGTAACCATCGTGGTGACAACACTCAACCTGATGACGGTGCTCAATTATCGCTTGCAAACGCGAATGTACAACGCCTTCATCGTGATAGTGGCGATGATAGCCGTGATAGCGATGGCGGTCGACTTCACCCATATTCTCACCTATCTGCCCACGCTCAACATGTGCCTGGCGATACAAATCGCCCACCGGGCAACGCTCAACCGACGTTAAATCCTATCACCCCACCACCATCATGCCTCGCAAGATAGTAATAGAGCAAAACATACCCTACATTAAAGGCCGGCTCGAGCCGTGGTTCGACAGCGTGGTCTACGCCCCGGCTTCCGACATCGATGCCGCGCTCGTGGCCGATGCCGACGCTATTGTCACGCGCACTCGCACGCGCTGCGACGCCGCGCTGCTCGACGGCTCCGCCGTGCGCCTCATCGCCACCGCCACCATCGGCACCGACCATATCGACCTCGACTACTGCCGCCAAGCGGGTATCGCAGTGGCTTCGGCACCGGGATGCAACGCACCGGCGGTGGCGCAATGGGCATTGGCGACCATCCTCGCCTGGCAACGCGCGCGCGCTCTCGAGGGCCGGCGCCTGAGTCTGGGCGTGGTGGGCGTAGGCCATGTGGGCTCGATAGTGGCGCGATGGGCTGGACAACTGGGCTATGAGGTGCTGCCGTGCGACCCGCCGCGCGAGCGCGCCGAGGGCGGCGACCGATGGGTGTCGCTCGACACCATAGCCGACCGATGCGACATCATCACCGTCCACACGCCGCTCAACCGCCATGGCGCCGACGCCACTTTCCACCTGCTTGACGAACGACTGCTCGCACGCCTCGCAGGCGACAAGCCGCGCCTGATCATGAACGCCGCGAGAGGTGCCATCGCCTCTACACAAGCGCTGCTCGACGCGCCCGCCCACATCGATCTCGCTATCGACTGCTGGGAGAATGAGCCGGACATTGACAGGGTGCTGCTACAGCGAGCGTTCGTGGCCACGCCCCACATTGCGGGCTACAGCAGCCAGGGCAAACTGCGCGCCACAGCCATGGCGATCGAGGCCGTCAATCGCCACTTCGGCATCCAAGCCGAGGCGCCGAGCGTAACCTTGCCCGCCACAGGTGCCGCCAAAGTCACAACCGAAGGCATCGCAGCAAGCTACAACCCGCTCGCCGACACCCGAACACTCAAAGACGCGCCCCTAAAATTCGAGCTACTTCGCAACCATTACGCCTTGCGCGACGAAGTTCATTAAGCAACCTCTTTTCGACAATGAGCAACAGCAACATATCATCCTCCACCTCGCTGCTCACGCGGCAGCAATGCACCGCCCTCAAGGGGGTGGCCATCTTCATGATTTTCATCCACAACATGGTGCATTGGTTCCCGGGCGACGTGCAGGAGAACGAGTATATGTTCAACTTGCAAAACACGCTCGACTTCTTCAGCGCCATCTTTCACCCGAGCCACAACTGGCCGCTGCAATTCTTCTCGTTTCTCGGCCATTACGGCGTGCCGCTGTTCGTGTTTCTGAGTGCCTACGGACTGGTGAAGAAGTACGAGCTATCACATCGCGACACCCCGGCTCCCTCACGCACCAAGTTTATCATCAGCCACTACTTTAAGCTCTTGCTGCTCATCTTCATAGGCATGATGACGCTCTTCTTCGCCATGCTGCTGATACCGGTGTTCGACGCCTCAGGCGACCTCTACCCGTCGAAGGAACTGATTCTAAATTCTCATTACATAATTCCGTCGCGGTGGTGGCCTTGGCAGGCGTCGATGACAATCAACTTCACCGACGACGACGTGAGCCGCCTCTTGCTGGGTCCCTACTGGTACTTCGGTTTCGTGCTTCAGCTCTATATCATCTATCGGCTCTTCCTCTTCACGCGCGACCACGGTAGCGCTCTCGCGCGCTACGCACCGGTGGCCTTCGCCGCGCTGTGCTGGGTGGTGATGGTGGCGGCTCAGATGATTTGGGGCGATGCCACGCTCAACTTTCTGCGCTACAACTTCTTTATAGGCGGACTGCCATTCGCCATGGGACTGCTGGCGGCGCGCTACGAGCAGCGGTTGCCTTGCCTGAGTAGCCGCTATTGGGCGCTAATCCTCGCTGTCGCGGCCATTGCCGTGCCGGTGATGAACCTCAACTTCCACCTGTGGCTGTGGGCACCGATAGCCGTGGTGGCGGCGGGCATCGCGCTGGTGAAGGTAGCGCCGCGAGCGCTCATGGCGGCCATGACGTGGATGGGAGGCATATCGATGATGCTCTTTGTGCTGCACCCTATCACGCGCATGGTGTTCTATAACATCAACCAGACTGTGCACCCCTATACTCTCACGGCAATCTATATCGCCATATCACTGCCGCTCGCAGCACTCTACACCCGTCTCTACAACAAACTCATAGCGACTAAATAACCTCCGCCAGAGAGTCGTGAAACAAACCTGTAACACGCGCCGTGCAATCGTTTGCGCTAATTTTTCTTTACGCATTTATATAGTAATATCGTGGCAACTGACCAAAATATTGTAATTTTGGGGGATAACTATGCGCCGTTTCGATGCGAAAACAGGCTTGATAACTAATAAAATTAATTATACATAAACAATTAACGACAATGAAGAAATTTTACATCTCTTTGATTGCAATGCTGGCTCTCGCCACAAGCGCGATGGCTCAGGGTTGGCCGTCGAACTATGCCGGTGTGATGCTTCAGGGCTTCTACTGGGACAGTTTCGAGGTCACCAACTGGCAATTGTTTACTCAGGACGCCGACCGACTGTCGACCTTCGACCTGATCTGGATCCCCAACACGGGCACCGTCAACGGCGGCTCCGATGCCGAGTCGATGGGCTATATGCCCGACTACTGGCTGCGGCACACCTCCAAGTTCGGCACCGAGGACGAGTTGCGAAACATGATTGACGTGTTCCGCGCCAAGGGCACCGGATTTATCGAGGACGTGGTAATCAACCACAAGTCGGCCATGATGACCACCGACAAAGAGGACAGCCCCTGGTACCGCAAGTATCTGCGCTTCCGCAACGAGAACAAGAACGGCTACTCCATCCAATGGGACAACAAGGGCTACACCGGCATCACCAAGAACGACGATGTGCCCGGTGGCGGTAACTACGACACGGGCGACGGCTTCGACGGCGCTCGCGACCTCGACCACACCAACGCCATAGTGCAAAAGAACTGCAAGACTTACCAGCAGTTCCTGCTACAGGATATCGGCTATGTGGGCTTCCGCCTCGACATGGTGAAAGGCTACGGGCCTAAGTACACCGGCATATATAACGCCGCCAGCCAGCCTGAGTACAGTGTGGGCGAATACTGGGACGGATACGATGCCATCACAGGCTGGATTCAAGGCACAAGCAATGGTGGCAAAATCCAAAGTGGCGCCTTCGACTTCCCGTTTAAGTTCGCCATCAACGACGCGTTTGCCGGTGGCGACTGGGGCAAGCTCAGCTCCAACGGCGTGATCATGGATCCCTATTGGCGCCGCTATGCGGTCACCTTTGTCGACAACCACGACACCCGCCGCGAGAACACCCAGCTCTCGACCAACCGCGAGGACGCCAACGTGCTCATCCTCGCCCTGCCGGGCACACCCTGCGTGCTGATCGAGGACTTCAACGACTACGAGACCACCATCAACAAGATGATTGACATCCGCCGTACCGTCGGCATCACCAACACCAGCGAAATGTCGATTATCACTTGGGACAACAACAAGGGCATACAGTTCGACGTCACCGGTCGTAACGGCAACCTGCGCATCGACCTGGGCGACGCAGTCAGCGTTGGCGCGCCCGCCGGAATGAAGCTCGCGCTCAGCACCAAGCTGGCCCGCGTCTACATCAGCTCCGGCCTCACCACCGGCAACGGACAAAAAGACACCTACAACTGGGGCAAGCCCTTCTTCTCGAAGACCAGCGGAACCTATGCCGGCCCGCTCACCGTCAAGATTGGGCCGAGCGTGCGCGGTGCTAAGTTTGTCTACACCACCGACGGCTCCAACCCAACGCCAAACAGCAACCCGCTCACTACCACCACCGACCTCACGCTCGAGCGTAACACTACCATCATCGCCGGTATAGTGGAGAACGGAGCTGTAACCAAGCTCGCTAAGCAGGACTACATCATCACCGACGCACTGCCCGAAAAGATCACCGTCTACGTCAAGAGCGGCGCTGAGCCCACACTCTACGCTTGGGACGCTGACGGCGAAATCAACGGCACATGGCCCGGCACAAAAATGACCGCCACCAAGAACGTGGGCGGCGTAACATGGTACGTCAAAGAATTCAACAAGAAGGATGTTGAGAACTACGTCATCAACGCAATCTTCAACAACGGTGCCGCCGAAGGCGCAATACAGACGCCCGACATCAACGACATCGCAAGCGACATCTTCTACACCTTCGACGCCACCACCGGCGCCGCAAAGGACGTTACCGCTCTATACCTCACCGCCCTCTACAACCCCACAGTCTCTATCGACAAGGCGAGCGGAGAATATCCCGGCGCGTTCAAGGCCAACATCACCGCCTCCAACCCCGAGAGCGTAATCGTCTACACCACCGACGGCACTCAGCCCTCCGACTCCAACGGCACTCAGGCTACCGGTAAGGCTACCGTCGACGTGCCCGCCAACAGCACCCTGACGCTCACCGCCGGTCTGCTCATCGACGGCGCGGTGAAGAACATCGTAAGCGCAACCTACACCACCGGCAACGAGGCTGCGGCAAGCGGCATCGACATCTATGTCGACGCTCCTGTAGCTCCATACCTCTACACCTGGAACGAGGCCGGCGAGCATAACGGCACATGGCCCGGCAACCGCATGAGCGCCACCACCACCATCATCGACGGCGTCAAGTGGTACCACCAGCACTTCGACCTCACGACGCTCAACATCATCTTCAATAAAGGTGAAGGCGGCGAAGGCAACCAGACAGCCGACATCAATGGCCTGACCGAAGGTGAACACTTCTACACCTACGACGGTGGAGGCAACTACACCGACGTGACGGGCGAGCACGTGAAGACCAACGCCAACATACCGGCGTGCGCTACGTGGGTCGACAACGGATGGTTCCTCTACTTCGAGAACAACGGCGGATACGTCGATCCCTACGCATGGATCTGGGGCGATAACTACGCGCAGTTCACCGGCACTGAATGGCCCGGCACCGAGCTCGTAGTGCAAGTGGGAACAAGCGGCAACGGCAACCCCGTATATCGCTGGACCTACGCCAACACCGAGCTTACTCCCACAGGCATCGTATTCAGCGACAACGGTACGCCGCAAACGAGCGACTTCCCGTTCGTCAACGGTGGATACTACACCGTCAACGGGCTGGTGGGCACCGTAGAGAAACCGGAGTTCAACCGCGGTGACCTCAACCACGACGGTAACATCAACGCGGGCGACATCTCCACACTTTACGACCTCATCCTCAAAGGCGAATACAGCGCCGAGGCCGACCTCAACAACGACGGAAACGTCAATGCGGGCGACATCTCTGCGCTCTACGACATCATCCTCAACGCCAACTAACGCAACCCCCACCCTATCCCCAACGCCCCGGCCCAACCGCCGGGGCGTTTTTTCACATTCGATACACAACCTACGATTGTGAGCGGTAGTTAATATTCGCAGAAGTCGAAAACGTAAATATAGTTGCATTCGCCCCGGTTCGCCCACTATCTCCTGACTTCGGCACTTTTTTCCGCCACTAGATAGCGGCTGCTGAATATCAGCAAGTTAGCACAAAAAGATGGTGACGCAGGGTGACGCAAGCAATAAAAATGCTTACCTTTGCACCATGTTTGTCAGGAAAAAACGCAACAAGTCTGGCTCAACGAGTGTGGTTGTGGTCAATAAGAGAGGTGGAAAGTTTGTCGAGATAAAGAATTTCGGCACTGTGAGGTGTGAATCAGAAGCCGATACCCTTGTCATCCAGGCTAAGCAATGGATAGCCGCCTATGGTGGCCAGCGGCAACTGGATTTTGACGACAAGCGACGTCGCGAGCGCGAGGAGACTGAGCGAGTGGTGGGCAACATGGACGCATTGCTTATCAACGGCACTCAGTTGCTGCTTGGCAGGATATATGACGAGATAGGCTTTGGCGCCATCAAGGACGATGTACTGCGCTATCTGGTCATTGCCCGCCTGTCGCAGCCTCGTAGCAAGCTGGCCACTGTTGATTACCTCAAGTCGTATTATGACGAGGATGTCAATCTTGACAGGATTTACAACTACATGGACAAGCTCTACAACACGCAGCAGGAACTAGTCCAAAGTGTCAGCGTGGAGCACACGCGCCGGCTGCTGGGTGGCCGACTGGGCATTGTCTTCTACGATGTGACCACACTGTACTTTGAGTCGGCGAGGGAGGATGAGCTGCGCTCTCCCGGCTTCTCCAAGG
>JAFVDY010000181.1 GCA_017478265.1 Muribaculaceae bacterium
GACACGGTTGCCCGAGCGGTCGTTCAGGTTCCAGTTGACCGGGAATGTGGTGTCGCCGTTGCTTCGACCTGACTGTGTGGTCGACCAAACGATACGTCCTAGAAGGTCGAGCACTTCGATAGTAACTGTCATGTTGGCGTTGATGAGGTTGTGCTTGACGTAGAAGTTGGTCTCGGTGCTTGCCGGGCACGCGTCGCAGTAGACGTTTACGATGTCGGGTTTGAGTCCCTTAACCACGCTGAACGAGATTGTCTTCTCGCTCGAGTTGGCGAACACGTCCCAAACCTTGAGTTTGAGCGTATGAGGTCCCTCGCTCAGCCCCGAGAGCGGATAGGATATATATCCCTCGCTGCCGCCCATGGGTGTCTCGTCGGATGTGTAGTAGTTTACCACGTCGCTGTAAGTGGTCTTGTCGTCTAGTGTGAGCGTCATCACGTGACCGATTCCGGCGCTGGAGAAGTTAATTCCGCTGTCGTCGCCCACAAGTGCCAGTACCAGCGGCGAGTCGCCCACTTGGTCGCCATCCTTAAAGTCCTCGTTGTTGAGGCGCAGGTAGAAGATGTCGGGACCCTTGCCATCGTCCTCCACAGTGTCATCGTAGCCATATATATAGAAGTGGTCGCACGAGCCGTTGGCGTCGATGCTGTCGGTGGGGTCGTAGGCGTAGAGGCTGATGAGCGAGGGTTGATAATTGTCGTAACTCGCTATCACCTCGCTCGGGATGATAGTCTGGATTGTGAATTTACCGTCGCGCACCTCGTTGTTGTTGAACGCCAACTTGTTGGAACGCTCGTTGAAGACAAATTCCGCACCCTTGTCGCCATAGCCGTGGCTTACGACGCTCGTTTCGCAGTCGAAGAGTGTGGAGAGGACGTGTCCGTTGAAATTATTGGCCGGATTGCCCTCAAGATCCTCGATGTGCCCCGTGAAGGTGACGCTCTGGCGTGCTTTCAGCACAGTTGGGTCGCCAGAGGTGGCATCGTCGTTGTTAATCTTGTCGATTACAGCCTTATAGGTGGGGTAGGCTGGTCTCATAGCCGGGTCGCCGAAGAGGAAGTAGCGCATGGTATTATCGTCGCCGGGGTAGTCGATTTTTCCCCGCAGCATGATGTCTCCCAAGCGCATTGGCAGCCCTTTTGCGTCTCGAGCGAAGATATATTTAGCCACGGCGGCGTTTAGCGGGCCGTTGCTGTAGACGAGCGCCAGACGCGGCGGGCAGATGACAGCGATCGCGCCTCCGGCATTGTTGAGCATCATCATCTCGCCACCCGAAAGCTCGATGGCGTCGAAACGTGTAAACTCGCAAGTGGCGGCATAAAGTATAGGCAGATGCTTGTAATATAGTTCATTTTGAATATCGGGTCGCTTCATGAGTCCGTCGCCGGTCCAGGTGTAAATACCCGAGTGACCGGTGTAGTTCCACCAGCTGACTCCGTCGCGTGCTGTGGTGTACATCTTGTTGCGAGCCTCGGGATATTTGTTGCCGGCGCCGTCGGTGGCTTGTGTGGTAGCGTCGAGGTAGACGCGGTTGAAGATGAAGTCGTTGCCACCGTTAGCCTTTGCGGTGGTGATAACGTCTTCGGCTTGAATCATGTGAACCGCGTTGTCGCCGTCGTCGGCCACATTGAGCACGTTGTTCTTCCAACTGCCATAGTCTGGCTTTGTAACATAGTTGACGAGTTTGTTGACCAAAGTGCGCGCTTCGGCTGCGCTTTTAGCCGGCAGGCGTCCGATGGCTATGCACGGCGTCTCGCGGTAGAAGTTAGGCCCCGAGCCGTCGCCAAGGATTGTGAACGGGTCGTCGGAGGTGTAGGATTGGTTCTCGTCGTCGCTGTAACGCGTTTGCCATGTGAGCAGTTTCGGATAGGCGATATTTTGGAACTCGTTGGATATGCCACGGTTGTCCCATGAGCCGTTGCCCATGAGCAAGAGGTAGCCGAACTTATGTCCTTCCTGTTCTCCACGGTCGTAGAAGTATTTGCTAATCATGCGATAAGCCATGGCGTCGGGAGTGCCTGCCGCGAACTCGTTATAAACTTGTTCGTCGGTTATGACGTGAGTGATGAAGCCATCTACTCGCGCGTGCATATCGGCAATGCGTTTAGCCTGGTCGCGATACTCGATGGGAGTGATTATAATCATGTCGGGCACAGCCATGCCGTGGATGTCCTGGTTATCGACCAGGCGGTCGTAGGTGGGCGATGCGAACTGCTTAGCCGGGTTGAAAGCGATGAAGTTCTGTGAGACACTGTAGACGGGCGAGAATTGCGCTACGCCGTCTTTCACGGTGAGGTTTTGCATCACTGGAGCGTGAGCTGTTGTCACATTCCACACCTGCAGGTTGTCGGTGTCGGTAGTGACGCGGAACTGCGCTTGGCTGAGTCCCGGCTGAATTCGGAACGGCAACTGGCCGCGCCCTGTGATGTCGAGCGAGCGCTCATAGTTGACGGCCACAAAGTCGAGCCTTGCCATGGTCACTGTGCCTGCGGGCGTGAAGGTGATGCTGTAGTTAAGGCGGTTGGTGCCCGGCAGTTCAAAGCTCTTGAGTGATTTTGCCATCTTGTAGTGGTCGTGCGCGTTGTCGCTTACGGGCGAGATACGGTCGCTATTAGACTGCGGCAACGTGTTGCCATTGTATTTAAACGAAAGCGTTGCTCCGGAGTTAGGCATCTTTGCGGCGAAGGAGGTGAGCACTTTCACCGTTGATCCGTCGACGATACCTTCGAGTGTGAAGTCGAAGGTTCGAGTGTTTGTCGAACGGAAGTCTTCCCCGAGGAATGTGCGTCCCGTTTCGCCGGTATTGGTTAGTTCCTGTTCGTGATATAGATGCTCGGTGAAAGAGGTGATAACATTATCGTTCGGCTCGACGGCCGTAGCTCGCGTGATGTCGATGTCGGTAAATCGGCTGTCGTCGGTGATGAAATAGTAGGCGTTAGTGGTATAGGTGTTTTGCACCGGTGCGTGTTGCAGTCCGGTGTTGCTTTCGTACATGGTGGTGCCAGCTCCGTAGAAGAGCAGTCGTCCGTCGTCGGTGCGAACAACGGGTAGTTGCGGTAGGTCGTCAACGATGTCGTCGGTGAGTCGTTCGTTGATGTGCTCTCCTCCACGTCCGAACACGTGCAGAGCTGCCACGCCTGAGAAACCCCAGTCACGAGCCTGCTTATCGGTGATTTGGTAGATACCGCTTTCACCGATTTTTATCTTTACCCATTTACCGGTAGCGAGTTTCGAGTTGGTGGCGTAGTGCGAGAGCTCGAATGCGCTAACGGTGCTTACGGCAATCATCACCATAGCCGCAAGCAACAACAGTCGATATTTCATGTTATATTGCTTCGTCGTAACGTAATTTGTCATAGTTTTGCTGATAATAAAACGTGGAAACACATTAATTATTGTCAAGGCAGATATTTTCGTGGGTGGGACACTGGTCGCGGGTGTGTTTTTGACAACGAATTACTTTTGGGTTTTTAACTACAAATTTTACAAATTAGACGAATTTTACAAATTAATTTTCGGGGTGGGACAGTGGTACGCTGTAGGCGATTGTAGGGTCGACGCATGCGTTGACCGTGATGTATCTCGTTGGTAATCAATGCAATTCGGTGCACAGGCGACGCGTATGTCGACCCTACATTTGTGTGCTGGGACACTGGTAGCATTTATAATTTATAATTTAACTTGTTGCAAAGGTACGAGGCGGGTGGGGCAGGGAGCAAGGTTATTTTTGTAATTTGTCGGTCGCTCACTTTGTAAACTGAAAATGATGTAAAGGGATTGTGTAAACAATAAAGGGAGGGGTGTGGGCGTTATATAAGGTATATTATATAACGATGAGAAAGATGAAGAAAATTATGCTGATGTGGGCTGTGGCGGCGATGATGTTGACGCTTTGCGCCTGCAGTACCGGTAAAGATAATCAATTGACCTATTTCTCCGGCATTGGCGAGAACGTTGCCGGCACATTGCCCGCAGGGTCAGGCTACTCGTTGCGCCTTCAGCCCGACGATGAGTTGGAGATAACCGTGTCGTCGTCGGTTCCCGCCGCCACGGCGATGTATAACGCTCCGATGGCCAACAATCAAGGTCGCGGCAATCTGGATCCTCAAACCGGTGTGCGCCTCCATACCTACGTGGTTGATCATCAGGGTTATATCACTATGCCCGTGCTTGGCAAGATTGAAGCCAAGGGTAAGACGTTGAGCGAGCTTGAGCAGACGATAGCCAACCGTGTAAAGGCAGACGTTAAAGATGCTTACGTCAATGTACGCTTGGCCGGCTACTATGTGAATGTGATGGGCGAGGTGAAGTCGCCGCAACGCGTTCAGGTTACTTCAGAGCGCTTCACGGTGCTCGACGCGCTGGCCGCGGCGGGCGATATGACAGAATACGGCAAGCGCAACACCCTGCTGGTGATACGCGAGGAGGACGGCAAGGCAACTTATAATC
>JAFVDY010000182.1 GCA_017478265.1 Muribaculaceae bacterium
GATACCAAAAAAGACGAAAAAGGCTTAGCCAACGACGATCTGACTATCCTTGCCAACCAAGCGGAACACCGCTCGGTGGTCAAGAAACGTGAGTACGGACTGCTCATCTCAATCGCCATCTTCGCCATCACAGTGGCGGCAATGGCGGTGATGGGAGTGCTGATGGCACGCGAACCGAAGACGCTCACTCAAGGTCAAGCCGACTGCGAACAGGTGCGAATAAGCGGCAAGTTGCCTGGACGCGTAGTGAAATTCTACGTCCACGAGGGCGACTTCGTCCACAAGGGCGACACCCTGGTGAGTATCTACTCCTCGACCGTCGACGCTAAGCTAAGTCAAGCACGCTCTATGGCGGGCGCAGCCGAATCGCAAAACCGCAAGGTGGAGCGTGGCACACGGGCCGAGCTTATCAGCACGGCCACCAATGTGGTGCGCCAGGCTCAAGCCGCCGAAGAGATAGCGCGTAAAACTTACGAGCGAATGGAGAACCTCTTCAAGGAGGGCGTAATCTCCGAACAGAAACGCGACGAGGCGAAAGCGGCCTACGATGCCGCCACAGCACAGGTGAAAGCCGCGCAATCGCAGCTCGATATGGCTATGAACGGCGCTCAAGTGGAAGACCGCCGCGCCACTCGCGACATGGCCAATGCAGCTCAAGGCACCGTGCGCGAAGTGGAGTCGCTGCTCGAAGACCAATACCTGATCGCGCCGTGCGACGGCGAAGTGAGCGAAATATATCCCCACGTGGGCGAGCTGGTATCAATCGGCACTCCGATTATGGCAATTAGCATCCTCGACGATATGTGGGTTTCGTTCAACGTTCGGGAGGAAATGCTTAAAGATCTGCCCATGGATAAAGAGGTGGAGGTCACAATCCCCGCCTTGGGCGACATGAAGACTAAAATGCGCGTCTACTATATCCACGACCGAGGCAGTTTCGCCGTCTGGAGCGCTACCAAGGCCTACGACAGCTACGACAGCAAAACTTTCGAAGTGAAAATGCGGCCCGACAAGAAAATCGACAACTTCCGCCCCGGAATGTCGGTAATCTTCTAACAGTTACGGGCAAAAATAACGAGTAACGAGTAACGACAAATGACCCTCTGGCAGTGTATATGGAAGACCATTCTGCGCGGGCGCGTAGCGCTTGTGCGCAGGCGCATCTACCTCATCATGATGGTGATGGCGCCCATCATAGGCGCATGGTTCCTGCTCGACCTCATGAGCGGGGGCTCGGCCGGACACGCTCCGGTGGGCATCGTCGACCTCGACAACTCGGCAATGTCGCGACAGCTCACGCGCACACTCAGCGCGTTCGAGCAAGTGGAAGTCAAGAGGCACTACCCCACCTTCCAAGAGGCTCGCGACGCGGTGCAACGCGGCGAAATTCTCGGCTTCTTCTACATCCCCGCCGACCTTAGCGACAAAGCGCTCAGCGGACAAAAGCCCACGCTCAGCTATTACATCAACTACGCCTACTACGCTCCGGCCTCGATGCAATTCAAGGGATTTAAAACCATCACCTTGCTTGCCAACGGTGCCATAGTATCGAATGTGATGACGCAGTTGGGTGCCGACCCGCACTCGGTAAGCGCCACGCTACAACCTATTGTCACTCAGGCTCATCCGTTGGGAAATCCGTGGATTAACTACAACTACTACCTGAGCGTGTCGTTCATTCCCACACTTTTCGCTCTCATAATCTTCCTCATCACGACGTTTACCATCGGCATAGAGCTGAAATACGGCTCTTGTCGCGATTGGGTTGAGAAAGCGGGCGGCTCGATGGGACTGGCGATTACCGGCAAACTGGTGCCGCAGACGCTCATCTTCTTCGTGGTAGGGTGGACAATACAATGGCTGATGTATCGTGTCTACCACCTGCCACTCAACTGCAACCATTGGCACATGATTCTGGCCATGCCGCTGTTCGTGCTCGCCAATCAGGCTTTCGCGCTTACGGTAATCAGCCTCGTGCCGAACTTCCGCTACGCGACCACCATCTGCTCGCTCGTTGGCGTGCTCTCGTTCTCGCTCGGCGGCTTCTCGCTCCCGGTCGAGGCTATGTATCCCTGGCTGTCGAAGCTGTGCTTGCTTTTGCCCACGCGATACTACTTCTTGATCAGCGTCGACCAGGCGCTCAACGGCCTGCCGTTCTACTACTCGCGCTGGTACTATGCCGCCCTGTGCATCTTCACCGTTGTGCCCTGGACGCTCACTTGGCGCTTGAAGCGCGAATGTCTTAACCCGGTTTACGTTCCCTAATCTCTTGATATGCTACGACGTCTCAAAATATGGTTCTTGCAACTGGTTCAGGTGTTTAAGAAGGAGTTGTACCTCTCGTTTCACGACATAGGAGTGGTGATTTTCTTTGTCGTGCTCGGATTGGTCTACCCCATCCTCTACGCCCTGTGCTACAACACCGAGACGCTTCGCGACGTACCCGTGGTTATCGTCGACCAATCCCACTCGGCGCTTAGCCGCGAGTTCACGCGAATGCTCGACGCTACACCCGAGGTGAGAATAGCATCCTTCGCGCCTTCGCTCGACAGAGCCAAGGTGGCGATGCACGAGAAAGAGGCTTACGCCATCGTGGTCTTCCCCGCCGACTTCTCCCACGAGGTGATACGCGGCAAGCAGGCTCATGTGGTGTTCTACATGGACATGAGCGTACTCATGCGTTACAAGCAGACACTCAGCGCCATGACCAACGTCCAGCAAGCGATGTGCGCCAAGCTGCAAGGCGAGAAAATCTCGGCCGTAGGCATGAACATGAGCGGCGGCGTGATTGAGAACCGGCAAGTGCCGATGGGCAACACCGGCATGGGCATCGCAAGCGCGATTCTGCCGGCTATTCTCGTGCTTGTGATTCAGCAGAGTATGTTGCTCGGCATTTGTATGTTGCGCGGCGGCAGCCGCGAGCGGC
>JAFVDY010000183.1 GCA_017478265.1 Muribaculaceae bacterium
GCCGACCTAATCGACAAGCGATACGACCTGTTCAAAGCGCAACTGCGACGTAACCTGCTCATCGACCTCGACGACGACAACCTCGACGACGCCATCGCCCAACTGAGCCAAGTGACGGCAATTGACCGCCACGAGCTCGCCGAGCGCATCGACTACATCAAACGTGTGGTGGAACTAAACCGCAACGAACAGAACGTGAGCGACGACGTAATGCGATACTGCATCGACACCATGGACGTAATCGCCCGCGACATAGAACTCTCTTACAAGTAACATCTAACGATTAAAATTCACATAATATGGAAATTAACAATATCAACAACAACCCCGTAGCTCCCGATAGCCACATCGACCTCTCGGCTTTCAGCCATAAGATAGCTGTGCTGCGTAGCCAAATCGGTGCCGTGGTGGTGGGGCAGGAGAGAGCCGTTGAGCTTATCCTAACAGCTATTATCGCCGACGGACACGTACTCGTCGAAGGTGTGCCCGGCATTGCCAAGACGCTCCTCACGCGACTGATAGCCAAACTCATCAGCGCCGACTTCCGTCGCATCCAGTTCACGCCCGACCTCATGCCGAGCGATGTGCTGGGCAATAATGTCTACAACCTCAAGTCGCAGGAGTTTGAGTTCCACCGCGGCCCTGTGTTCACCAACATCCTGCTCGCCGATGAGATTAACCGGGCGCCGGCCAAGACTCAGGCCGCTCTCTTTGAGGTGATGGAGGAACGGCAATGCACCGTCGACGGCGTCACCCGCCCCATGCCGGCGCTCTACACCGTGCTCGCAACGCAGAATCCCATTGAGCAGGAAGGCACCTACCGCTTGCCCGAGGCTCAGCTTGACCGCTTCTTGATGAAGATCACCATGGGCTATCCTCCGCTGGAGCAAGAGGTGGAAATCCTTAACCGCCACAACAGCGGCTCAAGCTTCGCCAAGCTCGACAATGTACGGCCCGTCATCACCGCCGACGAGATGATGAGTCTGCGTAGGCTCATGGATAGCGTCCATGTCGACCCCTCGCTCATCCGCTACATAGCGCTCATAATCCAGCAGTCACGCATGAGCCAGGCGTTGCAGCTCGGGGCATCGCCGCGTGCCTCTATCGGCATTCTTCGAGCCGCAAAGGCTTTCGCTCTGTTGCAAGGGCGCGACTTCGTGATCCCCGATGATATTGCCACGGTAATTCCGCCGGTGCTTGAACATCGCATCATTCTCACGGCCGACGCCGAGATGCAGGGCTTCACCGCGGCCAAAATCACACGCTCGCTAATCGACAAGGTGGAAGTGCCCAAATAATCTGTCATAACTCGTTAAACCGCCATTGAAATGTTTCTGACGCGCCGCTTTTATATAGCAATCACAGCCGTAATCATCATCATGATTGCCGCCTATTTCCTGTCGCCTTTGTTCGTGGCGGGAAAGGTGCTGTGGTGGCTACTTGTGGCGGCTGTCGCCGTCGACTACGTGGCGCTGTTCCACCGGCGCGCGATCACGGCATCGCGGCAGATGAGCGACCGCTTCTCGTGTGGCGATGACAACGAGGTGCGCATCCACCTGCTCAACGCCTATCCCTTCCCCGTCAGCACAACCACCATCGACGAGGTGCCACACATCTTACAGCGGCGCGACATACGCTTCCTCTTGCCACTGCGTGCAGGTGAGGGTAAGACGATTGTCTATCGGCTGTGCCCCAAGTCGCGAGGCGTCTACGGCTTCGGTCGCATCCGCGTGTTCGCGCGCTCTCCTCTGGGCTTGCTCGAGCGGCGCTTCACGCTCGGCGAGCCTGCCGACGTCAAGGTGTATCCGTCCTATCTCATGTTGCGCCAATACCAAATCCTGGCGATGAGCAACAACCTCACCGAGCTGGGCATAAAGCGCATCCGACGTGCCGGCAACAACACGGACTTTGAGCAGATCAGAGAGTATGTGACGGGCGACGACTATCGCACCATCAACTGGAAAGCGACCGCACGACGCCTCTCGCTCATGGTGAACGTTTATCAGGAGGAGAAGTCGCAGCAGGTAATCAACATCATCGACAAGGGGCGCGTAATGCAACAGGCCTTCGACGGCATGACGCTGCTCGACCGCGCCATCAACGCCTCGCTCATTCTGTCGTATGTATCTATCAACAAGGAGGACAAGGCCGGCATAATCACTTTCGAGAAAGACTTCGACACCTTTATCGCGCCCGACAAGGGCCCGAAGCAAATGCCGCTCATCCTCGAGTCGCTGTACGCCCAAACCACGACCTACGGCGAGACCGACTATTCACCCGTGCTGGTGAACATGAGCCGACTGGTTACGCGCCGCAGCCTGATAGTGCTGTACACCAATTTCCTCAACCACGCCGCTCTGATGCGACAGCTGCCGTATCTCACACAGCTCAACAAGCGCCACCGCCTGCTCGTGGTCTTCTTCGACGACAAACAGCTGCAGCAGTTCGCCGCCGAGAAGCCTAAGCGCGTAAGCGACTATTATAGCCACGTGATAGCCGCAAAGGTCGACAATGAGAAGCGGCATATCGTCTCCACTCTCATGCAGCACGGCATCTACGCCCTGCTCACTCCGCCTGAGGGACTCACCGTCAACGTCGTGAACCGTTACCTCGAGATGAAGGCGAGAAACCTCTTCTAATCATAGCCCCGAATAAACGAGTTTGGGCGAAATCGCACTTTATATTCGCGATTCCGCCCAAAGTTGATGTTTGTTGTCGGCGATGATTACATGGTGTCGATCATCTTCTCGATTTCCTTGGAGGTAAAGTGGCCTTCAAGCTCGAGTACAGTAACCGACTGTTTCTGAAACGAGATGAGCAGCAGGCTGTTGATATTGTCGCTGTTCTCGCCGTCAGTCTTCACCCATGCGGCTTCCTCGGCGTTGCCGGTCACCAGCGTGAAACCTTCAAGATTGGAGGCGCTGAAGATGCCGTTTATAATCTCGGGAGTGTTATCCTTAACGTCGGCTATCGACATGATGCGAAGCGTCTTGACGTTGTTCATGTTCTTGAACTCAGGCGACATTTGCTTCATCATCTCGAGCATCTGCCCCGAGAACTCGTTGTACTCGCCGGCGGTAGCCTTGGCGGCCTCTTTGAAGAGTTCGTCGGTAGTCTTTGCGCTTGCGCCCAATGCGAGCACAGCCATCAGCATAATAGTAAGAATTTTCTTCATCGTCGTGTAAATTTTGTTTTTATTAAGTTGTAAAATTGTTATTTAGATTGAAAAAACTGTTGAGGGTTTAATCGCGGGGTGTTGAGACGTCAGTCGGCGCGCGAGGCGAGGCTTACGCCTTTGACCTTGCGCAGACGCTTGCACATACGGTTGATTTCCTCCACGTCGCTCACGAGGACATCGAGGTCGCAGTGGAACACTCCCTCGTCGGCCCGAATGTTTAGCTCGCGCATATTGATTGACAGGTGTGTGGAGATAATGTAGATAATCTCTTGCAGGATGCCCTGACGGTCGAGCCCCTCAATGTGGACGCGGGTTAGGAACGTCTCGTCGGTGTTCTCCCAACGCGTCTGCACCAGTCGCGACCCGAAGCTACTCTTGAGTTTCATCGCCACCGGGCAGTCCATTTTGTGCACTATCAGCTCGTTCTTCTCGTTGACGTAGCCAAGCACGTCGTCGCCCGGCACCGGGTTGCAGCAGTCGGCAAACTGGTAGTTCGTTTTGCCGTCGACGGTCTTGAGCACGTACACCTCTTTGGTGTTGATTTTCTTTCCCGTCTCGGTTTTGCCGGCCTCGTCGATTTTATTCTCGTCGTTGCTGTTGCTCGACGAGAAGGGGTTGTGGAACATACGGCTGAACAGGCTCTTGGACTGCTGACTTTGCTTACGCACCATCTCGAGCGTTGGAGTGAGTTCGCCGCTACCTATCTTGAAGAACAAATCCTCCTTGTTGCTCACATTCACACGGCTCAGAATGCGCGTCATGGTCTCGTTGTTGGCTGGAATATCGTGTTCGGCGAGGAATGCCCGCAGCTTCTTGTCGCCGTTGTCGATCACTCCGCGCCGGTTGTGGCGCAGCGCAGCTTTCAGGCGAGTTTTGCCCTTAGCTGTCACCACAAAGTCGATCCATTCGGGCTTTGGCCTCTGTGTGCGCGATGTGATGATCTCCACTTGGTCGCCGCTTTGCAGCTTTTGCGATAGCGGAACCAGCTTGTGGTTCACCTTGCCCGCGATGCAGTGAGTGCCGATTTGGCTATGCAGCGTGAACGCCAGGTCGAGCACGCTCGCTCCCACGGGCAGACTGATAATCTCTCCCTTGGGGGTGAACACTGATATTTCGCGAGCGAACAGGTTGAGCTTGACGGTGTCGAGGAAGTCGAGCGCGTTTGGCTCGGGGTTCTTCAGCACGTCGGCAAAGTTCTTGAGCCATTCGTTCAGCTCGTTCTCCTCTTCACCCTCGCCGCTGCCGATCTTGTATTTCCAGTGAGCCGCGAAGCCTCGCTCGGCTATGTCGTCCATTTTTCGCGAGCGTATCTGCACCTCGACCCAGTTTCCGTCGGGTCCCATCACGGTGATGTGCAGCGCGCGGTAGCCGTTGGCTTTCGGAGTCGAGATCCAGTCGCGTATGCGGTCGGGGTGCAGTCGATAGAGGTCGGTGATGTCGCTGTAGATGTTCCAGCACATCCGCTTCTCGTCCATGCCCTCGGGGCACTCAAACACGATGCGCGCCGCATAGAGGTCGTAGACTTCGTTGAACGGTATGTGCTTCTTCTCCATCTTTTTCCAAATCGAGTATCTCGACTTGACGCGTGCCTTAAACTCGTATTGTAGTCCGCGTGCGTCCAATCTCTTGCGTATTGGCGCCGAGAAACTTTCAAACACGTCGTTGCGACGCTTCTCGCTCTCCTCGATTTGTTCGCCTATGGTCTTGTATATGTCGGGGTGCTCATATTTGAAACTGAGGTCCTCGAGCTCTGTCTTGATGGCGAACAAACCCAAGCGATGGGCCAGCGGGGCGTAGATGTAAAGTGTTTCGCCGGCAATCTTATATTGCTTTGCCGGCGGCATGGACGCTAAGGTGCGCATATTGTGCAGTCGGTCGGCCATCTTGATCAGTATCACGCGCCAGTCGTTGCTCATCGTCAGCAGCAGCTTGCGGAAGTTCTCGGCCTGCGCGCTCGCATGGTCGCCGAAAATGCCGCCCGAAATCTTCGTCAGTCCGTCGACAATTTCGGCAATCTTCTCTCCGAAGAAGCGCGTGATGTCCTCCACCGTGTAGTCGGTGTCCTCAACTACGTCGTGCAGCAATGCGGCGCATATCGAGGTGGAGCCCAGCCCAATCTCTCGGCTCACTATGGTTGCCACTGCTATGGGGTGCATGATATACGGTTCGCCGCTGCGTCGTCGCACACCCGCATGAGCCTGACAAGCGAACTTGAACGCCCGCTCGATAATCTCCACCTTCTTGCGGTGGTTGCTATTTAAGTAGCTGTCAAGCAGTTGGCGGTAGGCGTCGTTGATCATTGCCTGCTCCTGTTCTGCCGTTAGCTTGGTTGTAGTCTCAGCCATTATCTTGACCTCCTTTACCCTATGAAAACCTGTAATTACATCAAATTCAGCCCGCAAAAGTAATCAAAAGAATTCATTCCACCAATAATAATCGATAAATTCTCAACTTAAAAGTGTCCGCCGTTCCGGCGGCGGTGGCGGGTGGCGGTGGGGGCGTTGTCTGCGGCTGGGGCGGGCACCCGGGCGACGCATGCGTCGCCCCTACAGGGGGCGATGTTGTCGTTCGCGTCGGCGGATGGGACAGTGGTGGCATTGTTGTCGGTGGTTGGTGGGACAGTGGGTTCGTTGTCCGGTGGGACGGTGGGGGACGCGGTGTGGCGCGGGGCGGCGGGTGAGTGTTGGGTGATGAGGGATTGGATGCGGGCGATGAGGGCGGCGGCGGTGTCGTGGTCGCCGGCGCGTTCGGCTTCGTCTCGGGCGAGAAGGTCGGGGACGAGGATTGGTTGCC
>JAFVDY010000184.1 GCA_017478265.1 Muribaculaceae bacterium
AAGGCTTTGGATGAATATATTGACTATTACAACAATAAAAGAATCAAATCCAGGTTAAAAGGAAAGAGCCCGGTGCAATACCGAACTCTTTCTCTAAGCCAATAATGTTTAACCCGTCCAACTTTTTGGGGTCACTTCACACATTCCACATCTCACATCTTACATCTTACATCTTACATCTCACATCCCTCACTGTGGTGTTAATTTTTTTAAAACTTACCACTAAATCGTGCCTATGTCGTGATAATTTATTACCTTTGCACGCGAAAAAATTTAACAGTCAACAAATATCACTCTATAAGATGAAGAAAACATTTGTTATTCTACTCTTAACGCTCTTTGCGTCAACGGCTTTCAACGCTTTGGCGCAAGTGACGGCGCGATGGGGCGTAACCGTGGGCGGCGTTTACAACGAGCTGCACTTTAAGCAGACCGACATCTTCGCGTCCGACCGTCGATTCGGTCCCTCGGGAGGTCTCACGGGCGAACTTATGATCCACGGCGTGGGATTCGGTTTCGACGCCTCGTTGCTCTACACCATGCGCTCGGCGCGTCTCCACATGGGCGACCGCGTGGCATGGAGCTCGCAGGGCATAGGTACCACCAACCTCAATATGCACTTCATCGATGTGCCCATACACCTGCGATTTAAATATCGCCGTCTCGGTGGCGTAGAGGACAAAATCGCGCCCATCATCTTTGCAGGACCGCAATTCTCGTTCCTCGTGGGGCATACCAAAATCGGCTCCCCCGACCAGATAGTGTATAAAACCACCAACGTTCAGCTGCACTTCGGCATCGGCGCAGAGCTCTTCAACCACCTGCAGATATGCGCCGGCTACGGTTTCAATGTGGGCGAGACGTGCCGCACGCGCGTGCTCGACGAGAACGCGGCCAAAAACCGGACGTGGACGCTTACCGCAACATATCTGTTTTAACAACCGTTTTACCGACATTATTACAACTCTTTACATAGTATGAAAAAGTCACTCAACATCTTGGCTATCCTCGTAGCGCTTATCGCTACAACGGCGTGCAACAACAATTCAAACAACGACTTTGAGATTGTCAACCGACAGCTCACCGTATGCTCTTCCTATCCCACTGCCGACCTCGACCAGAAGCCGGCCATGTCGACCTCGGTCGTCACCATCAACGCCAACCTCACTGCGGGACGAGGCGACCTCACCACCTCTGTTATGCTCGAGGACAAACTGATGCTCAACCTCAAGATAACGGGGCTGCAATTCTCGCTCTCTACCACCACCAACGGTGTCTACAACATCACCCAAACCACAGCCACCACCATCAGCTCGGGCTCGTTTGTCGTAACCGACGTTAAGGGCGAAATGATCGGCAATATGATTTCGGGTGAAATTCGACTGAGCATGGTTGTGAACGACACTTATCACGTCTACCTTGTCTCGCCGGAATATCTCAACGCTTACACCGTAGTCACCACCCTCGACGACAGCACCTCTCCCTTCGAGAGTACGTCGACATACTACCAGTTTATCCCCGACTTCAACACCGGCAAGGGAACGCTCAACGTGGCCAATTTCCGCTTGGGCACGCAATCCGTAGCGTCCAACCTGAAAATCGAAAACTTGCCCTTCGAAATTACCAACGACGGCTACCACATCACGGCCGAAAAGGTTGACAACTACTCCAATTTCGACATCACCGTCACAAAACAAGCGCAAGCCATTAGCGGCTCGTTCAACGTCAAGGACAAGCACAAGGTGTCGTTCAACGGTACGGTGTTCCCAACAACGCTCTAAATAATTATTTACCCCTCAAGCATAGCTACCGATCAATGGCAAGACGACAATACGACGAACAGGACGTAATCGAACGCTTACACCGGCAAGAGACGTGCCGAGCCGCGTTCGGTGAGGTCATCGACCACTATTCGCAGCAACTCTACTGGCACATTCGACGTATCGTCTACGACCACGACGATGCCAACGACATCCTGCAAAACACCTTCCTCAAGGCGTGGACCAATGTCGACAACTTCCGAGGCGACGCTCGGCTCTCTACTTGGCTTTACAAAATAGCCATCAACGAGTCGATCACTTTTGTCAACAAAAAGAAGCTGCAAGCGGGTATTTCTCTCGACTCCGACGACTCGTTCCTCGCGGCTAACCTCGAGGCCGACCAATATTTCGACGGCGACGAGGCTCAACTCAAGCTCCAAAAAGCCATCGCCACTCTGCCGGAGAAACAACGCATAGTGTTCAATATGCGATACTACGACGAGATGAAATACGAGGATATGAGCGAAGTGCTCGGTACAAGTGTAGGCGCTCTAAAAGCTTCTTATCATCACGCTCTGAAAAAAATTGAATCTTTTTTTGACAACAACGATTAAACCTTTTAATCTTTCTATAGTCAAACAAGCGAAATGAAACAGAAACACGACATATTAGAGCAATTGGGCAAGGACCCGGGATTTAAAGTCCCGCAAGGTTACTTCGAAGGTTTTACCGAGAAAATGATCGATAAACTGCCCGAAATCACCATTACCGACGTCGAAAAGCCGACAAGCCTCTGGGTAAAGGTGAGACCGTTCGTCTACATGGCAGCAATGTTTGTAGGTGTATTCTGCATGATCACCATGTTCAAAATGATCAACAACCCCGCTGCCGACCAGCGGAAAGCGGAAGCCGAAATGAACTCGCTGCTCGACAAGCCGGCAAGCAAGGCAAGCGACCCGTCAATACTTAACTACGAGGACAGCGTCAACAACAACCTACAGGCGCCTCCCGTGAGCAAATAAGAGCACAACTAACTTCCCAAATACCCGTTAATCCCGCTACAGGTTCCGCAACCGCCTGCTGCGGGATTAACTTTTGCAATCCAAAACAATCACAAAAATATACTTGTCTCCACCACCCTTCATCTATTACCTTTGCCCCGTGTCAGAGATAATTTTCTTTCTATTGACCCACCATAGACATCGCACGCCGAAGGTGTGCGAGTATAAAAGCGCCTCACCCACTGTCCCACCATGAACAAATTATACCTCGCAAGAGGTAGATACTATAAGTTAGCCCAACATTAAGGAGTATGCGACGTATGTGTGTGGGGGGGTGGTTTTTATATCGCCCGCTCAACACCGACGACAACCATAGCGCCAACCTCCACGGCTATAATTAAGAATTATTAAGAATTTTTTTGTAAAAATTTCACTCCATTTGCGATTTTTTCCTTACTTTTGTGAATTAATGAAATATGATTTTGTCGGTTATAGCCGCCAAACACATTGAGCATCAGCTATTTAAGCGGCATTTTTCGACAATACTACTTCATTTTCGCTCGACTAATTACGTTCATTATAAACTCTTAAAACATTGTGTGATTTATGAAGAAATTATTACTTTTGGCTATTACAGCACTGGCTTTTGCCGGTGGCCGTGCCGTCACTGTCGACCCTACGCTCTACAAGGAGTATGACGGCATCAAGGTGCAGAACCTGTGGCTTCTCGACCGCGTACACTGCCCCAAGGACTTTGCGGCTGACGCCGACCTCTCGTCGAACAACTACGCGCGTCGCGCCATCCTTCGCAACGGCATCGCCTATGTGGCCTTGTCGAATGCCGGCAACGTGGTGGTAGCTCCCGGCGACACCGTTAAGGAAGTGGGACGCATTATGCGCTACGACGCCCGCACGGGCAAGAAGCTCGCATCGCTGGAGCTGACGCTCAACGGACGCCCCTACGGCGGCCTGCTGTGCGCCAACAACATCGGCGTTGACAACTATGGTCACTTCTGGATTATGCCTTTCACCCAAAGCGCACGTTACGTGCCTTTCTACCAGCTCAACGAGAACACCGGCGAGCTTAAGCTGCTTGCAGAGCTCGACAAGGGCGCGAAGATTGCTCGTACCGACTACTGTGACGTTATTGGCGACATAACTCTGAAGGAGGACGTGTGCAACATCATCTCTCCGGGAGCGAGCAGCAACCTCGTGTACGGCTGGCACAACGACAAGGGCGGCGACAGCGACACCTGGAGCGGCTTCTTCTTCGGCGAGCCTTCGCTGGCAATCCTTCACTGCTATCCCGAGGCTGAAGAGGTGAACTTCTCGTACGCTCCCGCCGCAAAGTTCATTCTTGGCGAGGACGACGATACCCGCTACGCCGGCGACCTGTTCTACATCGACGGTTTCGGCCTGTGGCCCACCATCTACGACTTTGAGGGCAACATTGTTGAGGACTTCGGCGTTGCCAAGGCCGACATCGAGGCCAATCCGAAGCTCGCAGGCGACCCGGGCGCAAACGGCATCACCGAGTTCTGGCTCGAAGACCACCACTTTATCGCATATCCTCAAGGCCAATACGAGAAGGGCTTCAAGTGTGAGATGAACATCGTCGAGCTTGGCGAGGGCGACTCGTTTGCCGGAATGGACCTTAAGTGGTACTTCCCGCAGACAGGCCTCGGCAGCACCAGCGACACCGGTATCCGTTTGCACGAGGTATCGGTTGAGGAGGTGACCGAAGGCGGCCAACCCGCAATCATGATGCTCGACTACAAGTGCTTCAACGGTATGGGCGTATATCTGCTCGGCAAGGGCGTCACTCCCACCGGTAGCGACGAGCCTATCGAACCTGAAATCCCCGGCGACTTGAACGGCGACGAGCAAGTGAACGCCGGCGACGTGAGCGAGCTGTACACGCTGATTCTGGCCGGCAACTTCGACGAGAAGGCCGACCTCAACAACGACAATCAGGTTAACGCCGGCGACGTGAGCGAGCTCTACGGCATCATCCTGGGCGGAGGCAAGTAATTACTGACTCATTCTGACATTTGATTTAAGTTTTCCCGTTTAAGCTGGAGTTATAGAACAACAACTTAAACAACTAAAATTTAAGTAGAGTTTTTTCCGGAATCAGGAATTGGAAATTGGTGATTAGAGTTTGGCGATGCCCACCGGGGCGCGGCTAAACGGTTCTAATTCCTGATTTTCGTTTCCTGATTTCATTTATTTCATAGGCATAATCCCGTTCCTCATTATGATAAAACAACTATTACCACTACTCATAGCCATAGCGTGCATATCGGTTGCGAGTGCCACTCAGCGCTTGACACTCGACGGGGTCGACTACGATGTGGACACAGTGTATCACGCGCAGGTGGGTCCCGGCACCACACAGACCACGCTCTACCTTACGCCGCAGGGGCAACCTCTGCCGCTACGCGTGTTCTACTGCGCGATCGACCTCACCAACCCTTACGTGAGCCTGTCGGCAGTGTGCGCCACCGACAAGGTGGCTGGCAATGAGACCATCTCGGGTATGGCCCGCCGCAAGTCGCGCGAGGGTGCGCAATACTTCGCCGGCATCAACGGCGACTTCTTCCTTACCGGGGGCAAGACGTCCCGAGGTGTGTCGGTGATTGGCACGCCGGTGGGCGCGACGGTGTGCGACGGCCTGATTTATCGCGCTCGCAACAACGCGTCGCAGTATAAGAACTTTTTGGTCGACACCGAGGGGAAGGTGTACTGCAACCCCTTCGTGTTCGGTGGCACACTTAGCGCCCCAAGTGGCGCCACGGCCCTCATCGGCGGCGTGAACACCTATAGCGACGAGGCCTCGTGCGCCAACAGTATAGTGGTGTTCACCGACCGCTACTACGGCTCTACCGACCAAACCAACGCCGGTGTCGAAATCCAAGCGCGCCTTGCCGAGGGTAGCACATTCGCCGCCGCCGGCACGTGCACGATGGTGATTACCGGCGAGCCAAGCACCGACGGCGACATGACCATTCCCGACGGCGGGTTCGTGCTTCGCGGCGTGGGTACCGCGGCCGCGGTGCTGCAAGCGTTGCAGCCCGGCGACGAGGTGCAGCTTTCGATGCAATGGACCTTCGGCGACCTGAACGTGACACCATCACAAGTGATAAGCGGCAACCCGAAGATAGTGGGCAACGGCCAGGTGCTTAACACCGAGGGCGAACGCGGCGACGCCTCGGCGCGCCACCCGCGCTCGGCGGTGGGCGTGAGCGCCGACGGCAAAACGGCCTACTTCCTGGTGGTGGACGGCCGCTCGACATTGAGCGCCGGCGCCCGCACGAGTGTGGTGGGCGAACTGATACGCCGCGCCGGTGCCGCCGAGGCAATCAACGTGGACGGCGGCGGCTCGAGCATCCTCTACACTCAAGCCCTTGGCAAGCGCAACGTGCCCAGCGACGGCAACGAGCGCGCCGATGCCAACGCCATCTACGCCGTGCACTCGGCACCCACCGACAACACTCTCGCCGCTCTGCAATATGTCGACTGGGAGCTGAAGGTGCCCAAATACGGCGTATATACGCCTAAGGTCTACGGCTACAACCAATACGGCGTATTGCTCGACACCGACGTGCGCAACTACCGCCTGTCGTGCCCCGAGGAACTGGGCATCGTGCGCGACGACACCGTGTTCGTGGCCACCGGAAGCGGCACCGGGCTGCTCACCGTGAGCGTGGGTGACGTGAGCTATAGCGCGCCGCTGACTATCATCGGGTCGGGCGACGCGCTGGCGATGCGCTGCGAGAGCGTGATCAACGACGGCTATCGCCCCTGGCCGGTAGAGGTACAGAGCCAAGTGGACGGCAAATGGATGCCTGTCGACCCGTCCGCGCTGCAATGGAGCTCGAGCGACGACGACATAGTAGCTATCGACCCCGAAACGGGCGTAATGCTTGGCTTGCGCGATGGAGAGGCCTCCGTGACGGGCACTCTCGGCGACTTCGTCGGCACTACCGCGGTGACGGTGCAAATACCCACCTCACGAGCCATGCCACTCGACCGCGACTTCAACCTCGACAACTGGACTCTCGCCACATCGGGCGGTAAGGACTTCACGCTTGAGAAAACTGGCGACTGCGGAGTCAACATCCACTTCACCGGAGCAAGCGCGCGCACGAGCTACATACGCCTGAGCCGCGAGCTGCAACTGTGGAGTCTGCCCGACACCATCCGCTTAAGCATCAACCCGGGCGAAGCGCCCATCACCGCCGTGAGCTACGCGCTTAACGTGCCGGGGGGCGCGGTCACTTTCCAAAAGGTCACGCCCGAAAGCCTGCCCGCCGGACAACTGTCGGTAATCGACCTCCCGCTCGACTCCTGGATCGACACCGGCGATATGCTCAACTTCCCTATTACGCTAAACTACATCCAGTTGGCGATGAACCGTACAACCACCGGCAATGAATACGACGTTGAAATTCCCGCCATCGAGCTTATTTATGCGGCCGTGCCCGAGCAAACCATAACCCCGGGCGACGTCAACCGCGACGGAAACGTGAACGCCGGCGACGTGAGCGCCATCTACAGCGTAATACTCGGTACCGAGACCGACCCGGCGATAGTAGCACTGGCCGACCTCAACGCCGACACCTACGTCAATGCGGGCGACATTTCCGCACTCTACGCTCTCATCCTCGCCCCGGGCGAATAAGACGATGTTGATAATTTAATTCGCTAAATTCATTTAATTTTGATTCCTGATATAGAGAAAGGCGCCGTACGCACGGCGCCTTTCTCTTGTGTTTAATTATGCTATTTCAGCGTTAAAATTGTGAAAAACTGTTGCTTTGTTTGTCGCGAGGTTAAAAATCACACTTTTTCGGCTAAAATGAACTCGCGATATAAATCCATAAACTAACTTTGCACCGTCTTTAGCGACAAAACCGGCTAAACAGCGCCCTTGCAGGCGCGAGGCCGGTTGAGGTAAAATTACAGTTATTAAATGCATTAAAATGAACAAAAAGATTACACTTTCATTTATAGCAGCGCTGGCAATGACAACGGCCCACGCCGGCGGCCTGCTTCACAACACCAATCAGCACATCGACTTCATGCGCATGATGGCCCGCGGCGCGAGCACCGAGATTGACGCCATCTACACCAACCCCGCCGGCATCGGCTTTATGGACCACAATGGCTGGGGACTGTCGATCAACATCCAGAACGCGACTCAAAACCGCGACATCGAAGCCACATTCCCGCTGTTCAGCGACGAGAACCACACCCGCTACTACGAGGGCAAGGCAGTGGCGCCGATTATTCCATCAATCTACGCGGTGTACAAGGCCGAGCGATGGTCGGTCGCTGGCTTCGTCGGCATCACCGGCGGTGGCGGTAAATGTAACTACGACAAGGGTCTGCCGCTGTTTGATGCCGCTGTGATGGCCGGTCTTTACTCAGCCAACAGCGCTCTCACGCCCGATGTGTACAACATCAACACGTCGATGCGCGGCCGACAGTACATCTACGGAGCTCAAGTGGGCGGCACCTACCTGTTTAACAAACACTTCAGCGGATACGTGGGCTTCCGCATGAACTACTTCGACGGCAACTATCGCGGCCACGTCGACGCCGCACTAAAGACCGGCGACGTAGCCCTGGCTCATATCGCGCTCGACTGCGACCAAACGGGATGGGGCATCACGCCCATCATCGGCCTCGACTATAAGTGGGACCGGCTGACGCTCGCGGCAAAATATGAGTTCAAGACCAAGCTCAACATCGAGAACGATACCAAGACGCTTGAGGCAACACCCGAGGCGTTCCGAACCGCCCTGACCGACTTCGAGCACGGAGTGAACACTCCGAGCGACCTGCCGAGCGTTCTCTACCTGGCAGCCGGCTACGAGATTATCCCCAACAAGCTGCGCGGCACCGTGGAGTATCACTTCTACGACGACCGCCACGCGGGCATGGCGCACGACAAGCAGAAAGCACTACGACACGGCACTCACGAGATCCTCGCCGGTGTGGAATGGGATATAACCAAGATGTTTACCGTGAGCGCCGGTTTCCAAAACACCGACTACGGACTGACCGACGAGTTCCAGACCAGCACCTCGTTCTCGTGCGACAGCTACTCGATTGGCTTGGGCGGAGCAATCAACATCACGCCTAAAATCAAGGTGAACTTAGGCTACTTCTGGACCAGCTACAAGGACTACAACAAGACAATGGGCGCCGACAAGGGCGGATACAACGGCATATCGGCGGCACTGCCGGGCAAGGACGTCTACTCGCGAACCAACCGTGTGTTCGGCGCCGGCATCGACTTCAAGTTCTAAGCACGCCGCGCCCCTAAAACTCATCAAGCGGTGGTAATATTGCCGACTCGTCGGCAATATTACCATTGTTGTTTTTGAACATAGCGAAATACACCGGCATATAGGTCTTTAACATCACAAAAAACACTTATTCCGTTTTTTCAAGGGTCATTTTAAACATTTATTCCGTTTCGGGCGTATGGATGGCTGGTGGCGGTAACAAGAATTTAATGGCAAATGGGCGGCGGATTGCGGAAAAATGTGTAATTTTGCAGGCTCAAATGCAGATTAGATACTTATTGATTATGATAAAAAGGCTTTTCTTAATAGTTACGGCATTGATTGCGATGGCTGTTGCAAGCAACGCCGGTGTTCTCGACAGCGTGAAAGTCAGCACCAACCCGCTGGGGGTGTCGTGTGGCGAGAACTTTAGCTTTAATCTCACCGGATACGCCCAGATGCACTACGAGCTCACGAGCGAGGACGGCAAGACCACAAACGACTTTCAGGTGAAAAAAGTAATCCTCATCGGCAATATGCGAGTGGTGA
>JAFVDY010000185.1 GCA_017478265.1 Muribaculaceae bacterium
GTTCAAGCACGGCGTGGCTCAATTTAAAAGCCAACTGCCACAGGGCGTGATAGCGCTGCAAGTGAACGACGATTTCGGCGACACCTCGGCACTGCTCATCACGCTCGAGAGCGAGGATAAGACCTATCGTGAACTCAACGACTACATGAACGCGCTTAAGGACTCGCTTCGCACCATAGAGAGCGTTGGCCGCCTGACCGTGAGCGGAATGCAGCACGAGCAGATTGCCATCTATCTCGACTACGACCGTCTGTCGCAATACGGCATTAGCGACAAAATGATTGCAGCCACCCTTATGGCAAACGATTTCAACTTCACCGCCGGCACCCTCAAAAGCGACCAATATGAGTCGCCCATACACGTGAGCCGCTCGCTTAATCTGACGGCAGACATCGAGCAGACGGTGGTCTACAGCGACCCTCGCGGTATCGTGGTCAGGCTGAAGGATGTCGCCACCGTCAAGCGCGAATATCCCGAGCCCTCGTCGTTTATCACCAACAACGGCGTTAAATGTCTTGTGCTCAGCGTAGAGATGAAGCAGGGGCGAAATATCACCGAGATGGGCAAAGAAATCTACAAGAAGCTCGATGCTTTTGAGGCCTCGCTACCCGCCGGGGTGAACATATTCCGCATCACCGACCAGGCTCAAGTGGTGTCCGACTCGATAGTCGACTTTCTGGAGGAATTGCTTATAGCCATAGCGGCAGTAATAATAGTGGTGCTGTTACTCATGCCCATGCGCGTGGCACTTGTGGCGGCATCCACCATACCGGTTTCCATCTTCATCTCGCTAGGACTGTTCTACTCATTTAACATCGAGTTGAACACTGTGACATTAGCGGCACTTGTGGTCACCTTGGGAATGATTGTGGACAATGCGATTGTCATTATCGACAGCTATGTTGAAAAAGTCAACGCCGGCGTACCGCGTCGCGAAGCGAGCATCGAGAGTGCCACCCACTTCTTTCCCTCAATTCTCACCGCCACCTTGGCAATCTCCATCACCTTCTTCCCGTTCCTGCTCACCACGAGCGGCTCGATGAACGACACCCTGCAGCTCTTCCCGTGGAGCGTGTCGATAGTGTTGCTGGTGTCGCTGGTAGTGGCCGTGCTGGTGGTTCCGTTTTTGCAATACCGGTTTATCAAGGAGCCGTCGGGCGAAAGCGGGAAGAAGGGCAATGTGCTCAACCTTATGCAACGCTACTACGACGTACTCATCGACCGTTGCTTCGAGCACCCCTACGCGACTCTTATCGCAGGCATAGCCGCTGTGGTGGTGTCGGCCGCGACATTGGCGCTGATGCCACAACGCCTCATGCCACTGGCACAGCGCAACCAATTCGCTGTCGAGATTTACCTTCCCACTGGCACGTCGCTGCATCGCACCACCATTGTGGCCGACTCGCTCGAGAAAGTGTTGCGCGCCGATAAGCGGGTGGTGTCGATAGCGTCGTTCAAGGGAGCGGCTTCGCCTCGCTTCCACACGGTGTACGCGCCGCAATTCGGCGGAAGCAACTACGCACAGTTTATCGTCAACACCATCTCGCCCGAGGCCACCGAGCAACTGCTCGATGAGTATCGGCCGCGAAACGAGGAGAGCATCCCCGGAGCTTACGTGCGATTCAAGCAGCTGAGCTACGGCAGCGAGGCGAACCCGATTGAGATACGCCTGAGCTGCGGCGATGTGGCCACACTACGCCAAGCCACCGACACCCTAATGGCATGGCTTCGCACACAGCCGGAGCTGAAGCTGACTCGTAACGACATGAACGAGCCCCTGACGGCGACTCGCGTGACACTCAACGCCTCCGAAGCCGGTCGACTCGGCATCACCAACGCCTCCACCGAGCTCGCGCTGATGATGCGCTACAACAGCGCCGGCCTTCCCATCGCCACCATATGGCAAGGCGACTACCCCGTCAGCGTCAATCTTAAGGGCAACAACGCCTCTCGCCAGACACGACAAGCGCTCGCCAACGAGATGCTGAGCGCTGAGGGCGGACTGCGTCAGGTGCCACTACGGCAGGTGGCTACCGTAAGCCCCGACTGGCAGGACGGACAAATCGGTCACCGCAACGGCGTGCCCACTACAACCGCCATGAGCGAGGTGCGCGACGGGCTGAATGTCACTCAAGTAACTCAGCAACTGCAAAAGCGCATCAGCCAAGTGAAGTTGCCCGATGGTGTAACCGTTGAATGGGGAGGCGAGATTGCCGAGAATAACGCCAACCTGCCGTCGCTGATTTCGGCGCTAATGATAGCGGTAGTGATTATCTTCTTCCTGCTAGTCTACCACTATAAGCGCATTCCTATCGCCCTGCTACTGATGGTCGGGCTGACACTGTGCGCCACCGGCACCGCCGTTGGCATCCTCTTCAACGGCGAGCTCACTATGACGTGCTTCCTCGGTTTTATCTCTCTCATGGGCATTCTGGTGAGAAACGCCATCATAATGTACGACTACGCCGAGGAACTGCGACACGACCATGGGCTGAACGTGCGGCAAGCGATACACCTGAGCGCGAAGCGACGCATGAGGCCTATCTTCCTCACCTCGGCCGCGGCCTCGATGGGCGTTATCCCCATGATTATCAGCGGCAGCTCGCTCTGGGCACCTATGGGCAACGTGATATGCTACGGCACCATCGTCACCATGCTCTTTATTCTCACCATCCTGCCTATCGCCTACTGGCTGACAATGGCAGGCAGCGACCGTAAAAATCAAGAACCACTAATAGAAGAACCCGTAGAAATATGATAAAAAAACTTGTTTTATGCTCTCTGCTGTCGCTCGCGGCACTCTCGGTCACGGCTCAGCGATTCTATAGCGTCGACGCGTTGGTCGACTCGGCGTTGAACAACAATCTCGCCACACGTGCAGCCCGCCACGACTTGGCCGCGGCCTCTGAACAGCGCAAAGAGGCATTCACCAAATATTTTCCGTCCATCTCGGCGAGCGGCGGGTGGTTTAACGCCAACCGCGGGATGGTGAACATGAAAGTAAATCCGGCCGAGGTCATACCCGAGGCACTCATCCCCACGTTGCAGCAGGCACTGCCGTCCGAGGCACTTTCCGCGTTGGGCGCGCCCATCACATTCTCGGCGATGAAAAACGGTGTGATTGGAGGGGTGACAGCCATGCAACCGGTGTTTGCCGGCGGACAAATCGTGAACGGCAACCGTCTGGCGTCACTGGGCGAGCAAGTGGGCGAGTTGAAGCTGGAAGTGCGGGAGAATCAGGTAATTCTCACCACCGAGCAATACTATTGGCAACTGCAAGCGATGCAAGAGAAGTTGCGGACCCTCGCAGCTGTGGAGACGCTGCTCGAGCGTCTTAACAGCGATGTTACGGCGGCTGTAAGCGCCGGCGTAGCCTTACGCAACGACCTGCTGCAAGTGCAACTACGACAGAACGAGGTGTTGAGCAACAAGCTCCAACTATGCAACGGCATAGCTCTACTGAAGATGGTGCTCGCGCAATACTGCGGATTGAGCGACACCGCATTTGTGTGTGCCACAGCATTGCCTGATGTCATCGATTTGCCGGCGAAGTGGAACCATAGCGCGGCACTCGCCAATACGCCGGAATACCGACTGCTGGAAAAGAACGTGCAAGCCTCGGAGTTGCAACGGCGTCTCGAGGTTGGCAAGCACCTGCCCACCGTGGCGGTGGGTGCCGGTTTCTTTTATCACAACCTGCTCGACAACGACAAGCCTTACGCTATGCTTATGGCAAGCGTCTCAATCCCCATCAGCGACTGGTGGGGCGGCTCACACGCCATCAAGCGTAAGAAGATTGAGCTGCAAAAGGCCAACGAGCAACTCATCGACAACAGCCAACTGCTGGAAATACGCATGCAACAGACTTGGGACGAATTATATGTAGCGTATCAGCAAGTAGACATCGCGAGACAAAGCATCGCTCAAGCCGACGAGAACCTGCGCATCAGCCGCGACTGCTACCGCGCCGGCACCGTCACCATGAGCGACCTGCTGCAAGCGCAACTGCTGCAACAGCAGGCTCACGACCGCCTTGCCGATGCCAAGGCCGACTACCGGCTAAAACTCATCGCCTACAACCAGGCCACAGGCCATCGGCGCTGACAAGATGTAAGACCAATGAGGGTCTCAGATCGAGTCAGCGTCCCTCGCGTTGCAGGCGTTGCTCGCGCGGGGTGAGCTCGTCGCTGCCGGGCACATAGTTTTTGTCGGGCATGTACCAGAAGAACTGCTCGAAGTACTTCTGTAAATCTTTACGCTTGAACACGTAGCCGCGGCTGGCGTACGGCAGGTTGCGGGCTATGTCCTTGCGGATTTTGCGGTCGTAGGGATGGATTACGAAGTAGTCGCCGCGGTCGTAGAACGCGCCCACGGGAACGCTCTCGTCAAAGCCTATGTAGCAGTCCACCGAGTTGATGGTGAAGTCGTCGCTCGGCACGAAATTGGTCTTATGCCACTCCACGGTGCCGTCACGCAGGGCTATCTCGAACACTGTCGGGCTCCACTCAAATTGGTTGTGGCGCACCTTACCCGTGCCTTCAATCACCTTGAATTCGGCTCCGGCGAAGAGCGAGTCGGCAAGGCAGAAGTATTTCTCGGTCTTGGGCACACTGATGCGTAGCGTGAAGTCGTCAATCTGCTTATTGGCCCAGCGCATGGCGGGAGTGAGCCAGTAGGGCACCATGAAGGAGTTGCTCACGCCGTACGACATACGATAGCGATAGGTGTGACGCACACGATTCTCGCCGCTGCGGAATGGGGCGTCGAAGGCGTACACATAGCTATATTGCAGAAACTCCTCGGGCACATCGGGCTGCGGGGGCATCACCAGCGAATTGGTGTAGCTCAGTTTCTCGCCGTTGAACTCAACGGTAAAGCGGTCGATGTAGGGGTGGACGCCGGCGGGGTTGGGGTCGTCGCCGGTGTTGTAGGGCGAGGTGGCCTCGAAGCCCATTTTCACCGTCTTGGCCGGTCCGGCGTTGTTGAACACGTATTGGACGTCGACCAGCGCGTAGCCGTCGTCGCCGAGGGTAAAGGTGAGCACTTCCTTGCTCACGCTGATGTCGGTCTCTTGCATCGGCACCAGTTGCGAGCCGCGCGCGAAATACACGGCGTCGTTGGCGCTAATCGTGGTTGCCGCGCCGGCTGCAAGCAGGGCGGCGATAGCCAATAGTTTGCTCGGTTTCATAATTCTTGTTGTTCGTTATTCGTTACACGTTTCTCGTTTGATGTCACTTCGACCGGGAAACGCTCCTCGGGTTTAATCGATTTGTAATATTACCACGAATTTGCCTGATTCGTTTAGTTCGCGGTTAAGTAATTAGTGGTTATTGGTCCTGGGTGAGCATCAGGCGATATTCCACGGGGGTCATGCCTATGGCGTCTTGCATGCGGCGCTGCAGAGTGCGCACATTGCCGAATCCGGCCTCATCGCTCACCACGGCAATGTTGTAATGCGGTTTCTCGCGCAGCAGGCGCATTGCGCGCAGCACGCGCAGATTGTCGATATACGCCTCGGGCGTGCGGTAGATGGTTTGGTGGCGGAACAGGCGGTTCAGTCGCTCACGGCTTACACCCATCAGTCTGGCGAGAGCGGTGGCGTCAAACTCGGGAGTGAGCCGGAATTCGTCGGCGTTCTCCACTTTCAGCTCGATTAACGCCATCAGTTGCGCGTCGTCTTGAAGGTCGGCGTTGCGCTGTCGCTCGGCATTGGCCGCCAGCAGGTCGCGTGCCACCTCGGTGCGCCGCCGCAGTTCAACAAACTCCTCGAGTTGCTCCGAGAGGTCGAGGTTGCGACCCACCAGGCGCAGCATCTCGCTCGTGAGGCGCTCCACCTCGGCGCGCAAGGCCGCGTTCTCAGCCTCGAGCCGTTGTATATCGTCTGTTTTCGTCATCTTCAGGTCGGGGTTTATATAACCTTCGGCACAAGCCGGGCGGGCTCATGCCGAAGGCTTTGGTGAAATCAACACGTAGTGCTGAAAGCAGTCACTACTTTTTGCCCAGAGCTTCTTTCAGCTCCTCAGGCGTAATCTTAACGTCGAACGAGTCGCCACCTTCCTTGTCCTTGTAACGGAACACCATCGGGTAGTTGGCTTCAATCAAGAGTTCGGCGAGCTTCTTTATGCTCGCGTCGCCTGCGATTGTTCCCTTTACGCCCTCTTTCATAGTAGATTGAGTGCTCTTAAGCATACTGAAGGGAACGCCGAGCTTGCCTGCGTCTACCGTGAAGAGGTAGATAAGCTCGTTGCTCTCTATGCTGACACTCGTCATTTCCATACCGTTGCCCATATCTTGCGGACATTGCTTGTTGAAGGCGTCAACCTCACTTTGCAGGCGGTCGCCGGCGCTGCAGCTCACCAGAGCCACAAACAGAACGCTGAGCATCATGCTCATCAGAATTTTCACTTTTTTCATTCTATCAAAAATTTAAAAGGGTTAGTTAATAAATATATTACTCTTTCTTTTGCAGTTGCTTGAGTTCGGCCACGCTCACCGTGAGGTCCTTGACGTTGCCGGCGTGGTCGGCCAAACGTATCACGAGGCCATAGTTTGCGTCGACGAGCACATCGATCATAGCGCCGCCGTTGTCTACCAGACTCTTGAGGAAGTCGGCCTTAAACGCGTCGATTTTCCCCGTCGGAATCTCACTGATTACCGAGGGTACCTCGATGTTGTAGACAAATTGATTGTTCTCCACCAGCGCTTTGGTCACCTTGATGTCACCTGCCATACTGATGGGACACTTCTGGTTAAACTCCTCGGCAACAGCCGCCAGCTGCTCGCCGGGCTTGCTGCATGAGGCTACGACGCTGAGCACAATCACACTGAACATCAAGCTCAACAACATTTTCATTTTCTTCATATTCGCTTGAGTCTTTATTTATTATTAGTTTCTAATTTCTTAACGCAGCTTCTTCAGCTCGTCGACGGTGAAGGTCACCTCGCAGCTGGTGCCGGAGCGGTCGCCGTGGAACACGTATTTGAAGCCTCGCTCGGCGTTGATGCACGCGGCTAAGATGCCGTTGGGGTCCTTGGCGCTACCTAATTCCTTAATCAACGTGGGTTTGTATTGGTTGGCTACCGAGCAGAGTGTCTTGAGCGGCACTTTGCGCTCGTTGAGGGTGGTGTTGCACTCCACATAGTCATTGCTGAGCGAGATGCCGTGGATGGTAATATCACCCTCGGTGCGCGGTAGCATAGAGTTGGCAGAGTTGACAAACGCCTTGAGGATTTCCTCCGATTGATTGATTTGGAACGTCTTGTCAATCAGCGACTTTGCCTCGGCGGCATCGACAGGTAGCTCGGCGCCTTTCTCCGACACCTTGCCCGTGACGCGCAAGCGCAAGTTTACGCCTTTCTCACTCGCCACTTGCAGCAGTTGCACGAAGTCGGGCACGTCCTTCACATGGTTCAGGCACAGCTTCTTAAGCGGCTCGCCCATAGCCAACACGTTGCGCACGAGGTCGTTGTTCTTTCCTTTCGCGCCCACAGAGTCGTTTATACTCACGAGCAGCGTCAGACTCTTGGCCTTCTCGTCGTAGCTCACGCTATCCATTTGCCCGCTGATTGAGCCTTGAGTGAACTCGAGCGGACACTGGCTGTTCATCGTCGTCAACGCCTCGGGCATCTTGTCTTTCACACAACTGCCGAGGGTAATCACCATCACCGTCAGCAGCACTTTCAATAAGTTCTTCTTCATAAGTCATTTACAAGTTATAGTTAGAAGTTTCAAGTTTATCTTCTTACATTTAGCAAATCAGACGAATGAATTGTATGGTAATTCATAAACTCTATTATAACTGTCATCCGTCTGATTTGTTAAATTCGCTGGTTCACTCAGTGTTATTTATTCACTTGGAAGCGGTTGAAACCGTTGGCGAGGTGCTCCACCACCTGACGCGCGGCGGCGAGACCGGCGTTGATGTTGGCCTCGGCGGTCTGGGCGCCCATTTTCTTTGGTGTGAACAGCACCCGCTCGGGCATGGCGGCCACGAGTTCGTCGGCTATATCAGGCTTTACATCAGCCACATAGCGCAAGTCGGCGCGACTTTCGAGCGCGGCTTTGAGGCCCGCCTCGTCTATCACCTCCTTGCGGGCGGTGTTGATGAGCACGCCATTCTTAGGCAATAGCTCGATTAGAGCTTGATTGACGCTGCCGCGGGTCTCGGACGTGGCGGGAATATGAAGGCTCACGTACTGATTGTTGCTGTACAGTTCCTCCACGCTATGCACAGGCTTGACGCCGGCGGCAATCATGTCCTCATCTTTCACCCACGGGTCGAGAGCGCTCACGCTCATGCCGAAGCCCTCGGCAATTCGCGCCACATTGCGGCCCACCTGCCCGAAAGCGTGAATGCCAAGCGTTTTACCCTTGAGCTCGGTGCCCGAAGTGCCGTTGTAGCGGTTGCGAACAAGAGTTACGAGCATTCCGAACACGAGCTCGGCAACGGCGTTGCTGTTCTGGCCGGGAGTGTTCATAACGCAGATGCCGTGGGCCGTGGCCTCGGCGAGATCGATGTTGTCGTAGCCGGCTCCGGCGCGCACCACCACCTTGAGCTCGGGAGCGGCGTCCATCACCTCTTTATCTACCTTGTCGCTGCGCACAATCAGGCCGGCGCAGTCCTTGACGGCGGCAATCATATCGGCCTTGGTGCCTTTCTCGACGAGCACCAGCTCATGACCGGCACCCTCAATCACTTCTTTTATCCCTTTCACAGCCACCGGCGCGAAAGGTTTCTCGGTTGCTACAAGTATCTTCATTGTCTCTTTGCGGTTTTAAGTTGATTGTGATACAATATCAACGGTTCTCGAAGTCGTGCATTGCCTCTACAAGCACCTTCACGCTGTCGAGCGGCAGAGCGTTGTAGAGCGAGGCGCGGAAGCCGCCCACACTGCGGTGGCCCTTGATACCCACTATGCCGCGCGCGGTAGCGAAGTCGATAAACTCTTTCTCAAGCTCCTTGTACTCGGGTTTCATCACGAAGCACACATTCATTATCGAGCGGTCCTCGGCGTTGACGGTGCCCACGAACATCTTGCTGCTGTCGATAGCGTCGTAGAGGTAGGCGGCCTTCTCCTCGTCGCGGCGTTGAAGCTCTTTCACACCTCCGAGCTCCTTGTACCAGCGCAGGGTTTGCAGCGCGGTGTAGATGGGAAGTACGGGCGGAGTGTTGAACATCGAGCCCTTGTCGATGTGGGTCTTATAGTTGAGCATAGTGGGGAGAGCGCGGTCCACCTTGCCTAAAGCGTCCACCTTTACGATTACGAAGGTAACGCCGGCGGGGGCGAGGTTCTTCTGCGCGCCGCCGTAGATAATGTCGTACTTCGACACGTCAACCGGACGCGAGAAAATGTCGCTCGACATATCAGCTACCAGACGCGCGGGCACATCCAAGTCCTTGCGGATCTCGGTGCCGAAGATGGTATTGTTGGTGGTGATATGGAAGTAGTCAACATCGGCGGGAACAGTGTAATCCTTAGGAACAAAGGTATAGTTGGCCTCCTTCGACGATGCCACCACGTCCACCTCGCCAAAGAGCTTTGCCTCTTTGATGGCCTTGTTGGCCCATGTGCCGGTGTCGAGATATGCGGCCTTCTTTGCCAGCAGGTTCATCGGCACCATGCAGAATTGAGTGCTCGCGCCGCCACCTAGGAACACCACCTCGTAGCCCGCCGGAATATCAAGCAATTCCTTGAAAAGCGCCTGAGCCTCCTCGATTACGGCACTGAACTCCTTGCTGCGGTGAGAAATCTCGAGAATCGACAGACCGGTGCCGGCAAAGTCGCGCACCGCATCGATGGTGTTGTCGATCGCTTGCCGGCTCAAAATCGACGGTCCGGCATAGAAATTGTGTTTCTTCATAACTCTTGAATTGTGAAAAAATGTTGATTTATAGTCGTATCTTTATTATCTCGATTTATACTCTTTAGAGCGTCCGCGACAATGCCTAACGCAGTGTTTAGCGCCCTAATTTGTGGCAAAGATACACATATTTTTTTATTCGGCAAAACATTCGATATGTATTTTTTTTGAAAAAACTTTTGCGCATTGAAAAAATTGTCTTATTTTTGCCTTGTCAAACGCGACTTTTTGCGAACACTAAAATAAAATGTTTTCATAAACAACTATTTAAAAATTACATTTTGTCATGAATGTAGATAAAATTCTTGCCAATCTGGAAGCAAAGCACCCCGGTGAACTGGAGTACTTGCAAGCAGTGCGTGAGGTGCTTTTGAGCGTAAAAGACGAGTACAACAAGCACCCCGAGTTTGAACAAGCTCGCATCATCGAGCGCATGGTAGAGCCCGACCGCATCTACACCTTCCGCGTAACATGGATCGACGACAATGGCGAAGTCCAAGTCAACCAGGGCTATCGCGTGCAGTTCAACAACGCCATCGGCCCGTACAAGGGCGGTATCCGTTTCCACGCCTCGGTCAACTTGTCGATTCTCAAGTTCCTCGGCTTTGAGCAGACTTTCAAGAACGCCCTCACCACGCTACCCATGGGCGGCGCCAAGGGCGGTAGCGACTTCAGCCCGCGAGGCAAGAGCGATGCCGAGATAATGCGTTTCTGCCAGGCCTTCATGCTCGAGCTGTGGCGCAACATCGGCCCAGATAAGGACGTGCCCGCAGGCGACATCGGAGTGGGCGGACGTGAAGTGGGCTACATGTACGGAATGTACAAAAAGCTGACCCACGAGTGCACCGGAACCATGACCGGAAAGGGACTCGAGTTCGGAGGCTCGCTCATACGTCCCGAGGCTACAGGCTTCGGAGCGCTCTACTTCGTGGAAGAGCTGCTTAAGGATCAAGGCGACGACATCAAGGGCAAGACTATAGCCGTTTCGGGCTTCGGCAACGTGGCTTGGGGCGCTGTCACCAAGGCTACACAACTCGGCGCTAAGGTGGTTACCATCAGCGGTCCCGACGGATACGTCTACGACCCCGACGGCATCAACACGCCCGAGAAAATCAACTACATGCTCGAACTGCGCGCAAGCGGCAACGACATCGTAGCTCCCTACGCCGAGAAATTCCCCAACTCTACGTTCTATCCCGGACGCCGTCCGTGGGAGCTCAAGGTCGACATCGCTATGCCGTGCGCCACGCAGAACGAGGTTAGCCGCGACGACGCGCAACACCTTGCCGACAACGGCGTTAAGTACGTGGCCGAAGTGTCCAACATGGGCTGCACAGCCGAGGCTATCGACCTCTTTATCGAGAAGCGAATGATCTACGCTCCCGGCAAGGCTGTCAACGCCGGCGGTGTTGCGACATCGGGACTCGAGATGACGCAGAACGCTCAACACATCTACTGGAGCGAACAGGAAGTGGACGCACGCCTGCACACTATTATGCGCGACATACACGAGCAGTGCGTCAAGTACGGACGAGAGGACGACGGCTACATGAACTACATGAAGGGCGCCAACATCGCCGGCTTCATGAAGGTGGCCAACGCTATGCTCGCTCAAGGAATTTACTGATTTCTCATAAGTAATTAGGATTCTGATTATAAAAGCAAGTATTGAGGCCGGCTCCCCTGCCGGCCTCTTTTTCTTACATTTTTTCACCTGTCAATCAGCCACTTAAGCCCAATTAGCACTTGACGACACCGCATTTTTTATTTTTTAATTTTTAATTTCTCATTTAAAAGTCGTACCTTTGCGGTTTGGTAGAGACTAAAAACGACCGCAAATGAAAAATAAGTTCCGACATAACTTCATAATACTGTTGCTGATGGCGGCTACAGTGGGCGTGACCTCGCTCTTCTTCGTCCACAACACCAGCGATGCCCTCGTCTACGAGCAAGGACGCCCCTGGAACTACCCGAAGCTCACGGCGCCTTTCGACATTCCTATCCATTACGACAGTATCGCCACAAAGCGCATCACCGACAGTATCGACAATGAGTTCGTGCCCATCTTCCGCGATACCGGCATCGGCGACAGTCAGGTGAACAAGCTCTACAAGGCGCTCACCGAGCTCGACGGCATCAGCCCAGCCACCACCACCGCCATCGTCAACCTCACCCGCGAGATGTACACCTCGGGCATTGTCGACAACGAGACGCGCGAAAGCATCGCCAACGGCAAGTTGCCTCAAGTGCGACTGCTCGAGGGAAACGAGATGACGTCTATCGAAACTGCCGCCTTCCGCTCGTCGCGCGACTGCTACGCTCACATCGACAGCACTCTCACCACGCCCGAACAACAGTCGGCTCTCGACCGCGTGCAAATATATAAGTATCTGCAACCCAACTTCGAGGCCGATAGCACGCGCAACCGCGAACTCCTCGACGACAGCTACAAAGTGGCGCTCGCGCCCCACGGCATCAAGCAGAAAGGCGAGAAAATTATCGATTACGGCGACATCGTCACCCCACAGCGTTTCGTGCTTATCAAGACCTACGAGCAGATGATGAACGAGCGTGAGCTCAGTCCCGACGGCAAGCACTACTCCATAGTGGGCTACATAGCGATTTTCACCCTGCTCATGATTGTGTTCTACATCTTCATGCGGGTGTTCAAGCCCGACCTATTCTGGAACATCAAGAAGATGGTGCTGCTCATCACGAGCATTCTCGTCTTCGTTTCACTCGTGTATGGTGTAACACGCCTGAGAATGGGATTTATCTACCTCGTGCCCTTCACCCTTGTGCCAATCGTTATCACCACTTTCACCGACAGCCGCGTGGGGTTCTTCGTCCACATGATAGTAGTGCTGCTCTGCTCTTTCGTCATGCAGGACAGCGACGACTTCATCATCATGCAATTCATGGCGGGTATTGTGGCGGCGGCAAGCGTGCAGGCGCTTATGCGACGTAGCCAGCTGGTGCGATGCGCGTTCTTCATCTTCCTGATTTACAGTGCGAGCTATGTGGCATCACTCATCTTCAACAAGGGCAATCTGCAAAGCCTCGACTGGCAGATGTTCCTCTTCTACGGCATCAACTGCACCGTGCTCTCGTTTGCTTACTTCGGCATATTCATCATTGAGAAGATTTTCGGCTTCACTTCGATTGTGACGCTCGTCGAACTTAGCGATATCAACAATCCCGTGTTGCGCGAACTATCACAACACTGCCCGGGCACTTTCCAGCACTCGCTGCAGGTGGCCAACCTCGCCGGAGAAGCCGCTCACGAGGTGGGCGCCAACGTGCAGCTAACACGCGCCGGCGCTCTCTACCACGACATAGGCAAAATCGAAAACCCGGCCTTCTTCACCGAGAATCAAACGGGCGTCAACCCGCACGACGCGCTACTTCCCGAGCAAAGCGCCCACATCATCATTCAGCATGTGGCCGACGGACTGAAACGGGCCGAGCGCGAACGGCTGCCGCAGGTCATTCGCGACTTCATCACCGAACATCACGGCAAGAGCCGCGTCAAGTTCTTCTATCGAAAGGCTCAGGACGCGGCACCCGAGGGAACCGTGGTCGACCCCGCGCCATACACCTATCCCGGACCAAACCCACGCTCGCGAGAGGCCGCTATCGTGATGATGGCTGACGCTTGCGAAGCCGCGGCAAAGAGCCTGCAAGAGCCTACCGAGGAGAACATATCCGCAGTAGTAAATCGCATAATCGACGGCATGATTGCCGAGGGGCTTTTCAACCAGTCGCCAATCAGTTTTAAGGACATTCAGACGGTGAAAACCTGCCTCGTGGCCCGACTGCGCACATTCTACCACATGCGCGTGTCCTACCCCGACGACATTCGCCCTCTCGCCTCACAACCCCAAGAATGACCCCCAAAAGCTCAACAATAAACGCAAACTAAAATAATTCGTACACTTGTAAACTAAAAATAATGACTTACTCTATCACCGAAATAGCCTCGATGCTCGGCGTCGAAACCAGCTTCCTTGGCGACCCGATGGCCAACGTAGCTCAACTGCTTATCGACTCCCGCTCGGTAGCCACACCGGCCACATCGCTCTTCTTCGCGCTCAAAACAAAGAACGACGACGGACATCGTTACATACCTGAACTATATAATAAAGGTGTACGCAACTTTGTGGTCGAGAACATCGACGAGCTCTCCACAATCACCATGCCCGACGCCAACTTCCTGCAGGTGTTATCAACACTCGACGCATTGCAGACTCTTGCACGGCAGCACCGTCGACGCTTCTCTTTCCCCATCATCGCCATCACAGGCTCGCAAGGCAAAACCACCATTAAGGAGTGGCTCTACACCCTGCTCAACGAGCAATACAAAATAGTGCGCTCGCCGCGTAGCTTCAACTCGCAAATCGGCGTCCCGCTCTCGCTGTGGGAACTCGATTCCGACACCTCGCTCGCCATAATCGAGGCGGGCATCTCCACCACCGGCGAGATGGACAACCTCCAGGACATGATCCGACCCACTATCGGCATCATCACCAACATCGGAAACGAGCACAACGAGGGATTTGCGACCATGCGGGAGAAAGCGGTGGAGAAGGCGAAAATCCTCACCAACTGCGAGGCTGTTGTCTTCCCGGCCGACGACCCGCTCGTGAGCGCCACACTCGCGCCGCTGGTAGAGCATCAGGTGGCCGACGTGGTGGCATGGAGCATGGGCAAGAACCTCGCCGGAGCCAACCTCGTGGTCACTCACATCGAGCAAAGCGACAACGGCAGCCGAGTCTTTTACCGCTACAACGATGCCGAAGAGGCGTCGTTCCGCTGCCCCTTCACCTCCGAGCGCGACCTTAACCTGGTGATGAGCTGTCTGGCGGTTATGCTCTATCTGGGCATCGACAACGCCGTGATCGACAAGCGTATGCGACAGCTCACCCACATCGGCACGCGCATCAACGTGGTCGAAGGCGTCAACAACACAACTCTCATCGTCGACGGTTACACAAGCGATTACAACTCGCTCGCGCCGGCTCTCGACTTCGCACTTCGACGCCGAGCGGGAAAGAGACACCTCTCGGTGCTGCTCAGCGACCTGCAACACGACGCCGGCGACGATGCAGCAGAGCTTTATATTCGAGTGAGCGAACTGCTAAAGAGCAAGGGGGTGGCACGCATAATAGGCGTGGGGCCGGAAATGTGCCAATTCGGGAAATACTTCAGAGGCATTGACGCCTCTTTCTTCCGCGACACCACAGCGCTGCTCGACGGTATCGCCCCGGGCGACTTCGAGCATGAGCTGCTACTAATCAAGGGCGCGCCCGAGTTTGACCTCGAGCAAGTGCTCGATCTGCTTGAAGCGCGCCGTCACGAGACGGTCGAGGAAATCGACCTCAACGCCCTCGCCGACAACTTCAAGTTCTTCCGCTCGCGACTGCGACCCGGAACGCGCACAGTGGCCATGGTCAAGGCAAGCGGCTACGGTACAGGATCGTTCGAAATCGCCAAAACGCTGCAAGACTGCGGCGCGGGATACCTCGCGGTGGCCGTGCAGGACGAGGGGGTTGAACTGCGACGCGCAGGCATCACCACACCCATCATCGTTCTCAACCCCAGCGGTGCCAACTATAAAGCGCTATTCCGCAATAGCCTCGAGCCGGAGGTCTACAGCATCGACCTCGCCCGCGCGCTCATCAAGGAGGGCGAACGCATTGGCGTGCGAGACTATCCCGTTCACATCAAAATCGACAGCGGTATGCACCGCCTCGGCTTCACTCGTAGCCAGCTGCCGCAACTGCTCAAGCTCCTAGCAAAGCAGAACGTAATTAAGCCCATGAGCGTGTTCTCACACCTTTGCGTAGCCGACGAGCCAAACCAAGACGACTACACGCGCGAGCAATTCGACTATTTCACACGCTGCGCCGACGCTCTTCAGGAAGCCTTCCCGCATCGCATACTGCGTCACATTCTCAACACTGCAGGCACTCTGCGTTTTGCCGACAGGCAGATGGATATGGTCCGCCTGGGCATCGGTCTATACGGCATCAAGCCCTTGGGCGACGGTAGCGACGACGCTCTGCGTCCCGTGGCGTCGTTACACTCAATCATCATCTCTATCAAGGATTGGGACGAGGGCACTACCATTGGATACGGACGCCACGGACGCCTCACCAGGCCCTCACGCATCGCCACCGTCACCATTGGCTACGCCGACGGATTCGACCGGCACTTCGGGTGCGGACGTGTCAGCCTGTGGGTTAACGGAAAGCTCTGCCCCACTGTGGGTAACATCTGTATGGACGCTTGTATGATCGACGTCACCGGAGTCGACTGCCGAGTGGGCGACCGTGTCGAGATTTTCGGCCCGCACGTCCCCATCGAGCAGCTGAGCGAAGCGCGCGACACCATACCCTACGAAATCCTCACATCAGTTTCGCCACGCGTTAAACGCATCTACTTCCGCGACTGACCCCTCGATTCACCCTAGTCAAAATACTTGTACACTTGTAAACTCGTAAATTTGTACACTTGTACACTAAAAAATGAGACTCCTTAACATAATTTTGACGTTGGCTCTGGCCCTGCAAGCGGCGGCTCAAGAGTTTGAGAGCGGCTCAATAGCCTACGTCGTCACAGCACCGGGCGAGGTGGCCGTCACCCAACGCCTGCTGCCGGGCGGCGTCAACGACTACTCCGACGTTGTAATCGTCCCACCCACGGTGTTCTTCGACGGCGACACCTACAGCGTGACCGCTGTCGACCAATACGCCTTCGCCGCCAGCGACGTCACCGAGGTCGTCCTACCCAACTCAATCCCCGGCCTGGGAGAGAGCGCCTTCGCCGACGCCGACCGTCTGTCGTCAGTCACACTGCCGCTCGGCCTGCGGCATATCCCGCGATACTGCTTCGCCGGCACGGCCCTCGTCGACGTCGCACTCCCGCCCGAGGTCACCACCATCGGCTACGGCGCCTTCGAGGAGTGTACCGCCCTACACACAGTGTTCCTCCCGCCGGCGCTCACCGCCATCGGCAACCACGCCTTCGACTGGTGTATCAACCTCTATGAGATCTACTGCACGGCTCCGCTGCCGCCATCTGTTGGAGACGACGCTTTCGCCTTCGCGCCGCAACTCGACATAGTAGTGGCCGACGACGCGCACGCCGACCTATATGCGCTGCACCCGCAATGGGGCAACGACAGTCTCTTCACAATCTTCCCCGACGAGGACCTCGCGCCTACAACATTGCTCTACAACTCTGAACCTTTCCGACGCGACTGGCTCGCCGTCGAGCTCGGCAACCATCTGGCGTATAAAATCTACGACAGCGACGACAACCTCATCGCCTACACTGCCGCGCGGCACGCTTTCCTACTAGCTCCGGCTCGACACGATGCCGTATACACAATCGTGCCAGCAACCACAGCCGACGCTCTTCCCGACTACCTCGCTACAGTCACCGTGCCCGCGACATCAGGCATCGAACGGCTTATCCCCGACGATGAACCAATTTCGCCCATACCTGAACCGCTAATCACAGCACGCGACGGACAAATCCACATCTGGGGCGACAATTACCATCGCGCCATTCGTGTATACGACATCTATGGCACTCTCTACTACGAACGTTTCACATCCGGCAACGAGGCTATCGAACTACCCTCACCACGCCTCTATATTGTTACCGTCGACAACTACGTCCGTAAAGTCCTCCTATAACGCCCGACTATGATACAAGAAACGCCAAATGCCGATGAACGCTGGATGCGACTCGCTCTCGACGAGGCTCGACAAGCACTCAGCCGGGGAGAAGTGCCTATCGGAGCTGTAGTCGTATGCCGAGGCCGACTCATTGCACGCGGACATAACCTCACTCAAACTCTTAACGACGTTACAGCACACGCCGAGATGCAGGCTATCACCGCCGCGGCAGCTACTCTCGGTGGCAAATACCTCACCGAATGTACTCTCTATGTAACAGTCGAACCATGTCTCATGTGCGCCGGAGCTCTCGCGTGGAGCCAAATCACGCGCATCGTTTACGGTGCCGACGACCCCAAACGCGGCTACCACACATTCACCCGACGACCCTTCCACCCACGCACAACCGTCACCTCCGGCGTCCTCGCCCACGAATGTGCCCAACTTCTCACCTCCTTCTTCGCCGGGCGCCGCCAAAAATAACCTGAGCACTCAAATTACTCAGAGCCCTCCGAAAACTCCGAGAACTCCGAGAACTCCGAGAACTCCGAGTTCCCAGAGCTATCCGACAAAACAAAAAATTCGCCAAATTCGCCGACAACCCCAAAATTCGCCGACAAATTCACCGTTAAAGAGTGTTAATTTTGTTATATCATGTTAAATTCGCCCCTCCCCACACCCCAATCCCACTCACTACGCTTGCCACCTAAAAAATAGTTCGTACCTTTGCGAGCCGATTTTATCCAAACTAAGATTTGTCGAGCTGGCGGCAAGGGCATTTGGCCTTGCCTTAGCCGTTGAGTGTCGACGTTTTAACAAACATTTAATCAAGGTTTTATAAAGTGAATACTTTAAGTTACAAAACTGTCTCGGTGAAAGCCGGCGACATCCAGAAGGAATGGGTAGTCATCGACGCTACCGACCAAGTGCTGGGACGCCTTTGCTCAAAGGTGGCTAAAATCTTGCGTGGCAAGTACAAACCCAGCTTTACCCCGCACATGGACTGCGGCGACAACGTTATTATTATCAATGCCGATAAGGTGAAGCTCACCGGCATGAAGTGGACCGACCGCGAGTATCTACGCTACACCGGCTATCCCGGTGGACAACGTTCCTACACCGCTGCCGACCTCATGGCTAAGTCTAACAACAAGCACATCAAAGCCGGTATGCACCCCTTGTTTATCAAGGTCGTTAAGGGTATGCTGCCCAAAACCAAACTCGGTGCACAGCAGCTCAAGAACCTTCACGTCTACAACGGCGAGAACCACCCCCACGAGGCGCAAAACCCAAAAGTAATTGATATCAATAACCTCAAATAAAAGACTGGCAGATTATGGAAAAAATTAATGCAGTAGGACGCCGTAAGGCCGCTGTGGCACGTGTCTACGTTGACGAAGGTGCCGGCAAAATCACCATCAACAAGCGCTCTCTTGAAGAATATTTCCCTTCTCCCATTCTTCAATTCATCGTTAAGCAACCGCTTAACGCGCTCGAGGCTGTTGAGAAGTACGACATCAAGGTTAACATCGCCGGCGGTGGTTACAAGGGACAAGCCGAGGCTCTGCGCCTCGCCATCGCACGCGCTCTGGTCAAAATCAACCCCGAAGACAAGAGCACTCTGCGCAAGCAAGGCTTCATGACTCGCGACCCGCGCGCCGTCGAGCGTAAGAAACCGGGACAACCCAAGGCTCGCAAGCGCTTCCAGTTCAGCAAGCGTTAATATCAGGCTCTATTCAGTTTCTATTCACTTTTTAGACTTGATATTTACACGCTCGGCTTAAACGGGCACGCCGCAGTTCCGTGACTCGCTCACGCGACCAACGCCCGCGCCCATAGAGTTTAGTATCCAAACCGCCGAGACCACTACGGGAAATGAAAAATTTCTAATTCATAATTAATATCGAGTGCTGCCCGACGGTTGAATTAAGCGAATGTAAACATCAACAAAACAATTTTTTAACGACAATTATGCAAAACCCGACTTTTGAACAACTACTCGAGGCTACCTGCCACTTTGGTCACCTCAAGCGTAAATGGAACCCCGCTATGGCACCATACATCTTTATGGAGCGCAACGGTATCCACATCATCGACCTCTACAAGACTCAGGCCAAAATCGCAGAGGCCGCTAACGCTATCAAGAACATCGCAAAGCAAGGCAAGAAAATCCTCTTTGTAGCTACCAAGAAGCAAGCTAAGCAAGTGGTTGCCGACCGCGCGCAAGAAGTAGGTATGCCCTACGTGATCGAGCGCTGGCCCGGTGGTATGCTCACCAACTTCCCCACAATCCGCAAGGCTGTTAAGAAAATGGCCGCTATCGACAAGATGGAGAAAGACGGAACCTTCGCCAATATGTCGAAGCGCGAGATCCTGCAAATCTCACGCCAA
>JAFVDY010000186.1 GCA_017478265.1 Muribaculaceae bacterium
ACCCTTAAAGTCGAGATTCCTCGGTAGTTTTACCCACAAAAATCGCTGCAAAGGTACAGCTTTTTTTCTTCTCAAGCAAATTTTAAAGCCAACATCGACTTTTGCGGCCTTTTTTTAACCCAAATAGGTAAGTAGACCTGATTTGGGCTTATCCTTGCATAAAGGCCTCCACATCGGCGGCGTGATAAGGGATGCGCTGCTCGCCCAGGAAGCGGCAACCATCGGCGGTAATAAGCACATCGTCCTCGATGCGGATGCCGCCAAAGTCCTTATAGGTCTCCAACAAGTCGAAGTTGAGCCACTCGGCGCAATGGCCGCTGCGGTGCCAATCATCGATAAGTGCCGGGATAAAGTAGATGCCGGGCTCGTCGGTAACCACGAATCCTTCTTCGAGCCTTCGTCCCATACGCAGGCAGTTGGTGCCGAACTGTTCGAGGTTGGGACGGGTCTCCGCATCGAAGCCCACATGGATTTGTCCCAAGCCTTCCATGTCGTGCACGTCCATGCCCATCATGTGTCCCAAGCCATGGGGCAAAAACATCGCGTGGGCGCCGGCGGCAACAGCCTCGTCCACATCACCCTTCATCAGCCCGAGCTCCTTGAGGCGTGTCGCCATCAGGCGGCACACGTCAAAGTGCACATCCATGTATTTCACGCCAGGCCGAGCCACTTGCAGCACATGGTCGTGACACTCCACCACTATATCGTAAATCTCCCGCTGGCGCGTGGTGTAACGGCCGCTCACGGGCATGGTGCGGGTGTTGTCGCTGCAATAGTGCTCAAGGGTCTCGGCGCCGGCGTCGCACAGTGCCAGCCGTCCCTCCTCAAGCACAGCCGGCGACGGATTGCCGTGCATAATCTCGCCATGCTGCGAGAAGATGGTGGCGAAGCTCACCATCGAGCCCAATGAATGGGCTATGCCATCCACCTGACCACCGATGTATTTCTCGGTAACGCCGGGGCGCACCAGACGCATCGCGCCGGTGTGCATCGCGTAGCCTACGGCGCACGCCTTCTCAATCTCCGCTATCTCGAGCGCGCTCTTGCGCGAGCGCATCTTCACCACGGCGTGTATCAGTTCGAGCGACGCGGCGGCTTTCTGCTCACGCGGGTGGATGCCGAGCAGATCCATCAGCTGTATCATAGTGTCGTGACGATAAGGCGGCAGGAAATGTATCGGACGGCCTGCCGAGCGCGCTTTGTCGACAAGCGTCTTAAGCTCGCGCATCGGGCCGCTCTTGGCCACTCCCACCTGTTGCGCCATGTCGGCAACGCTATCTACGCTACCATACCACACTATATCCTCAATATCAATATCGTCGCCAAGCAACCACTCCTCGCCGTTCTCCACGTCAATCACGCCGGCCAAACCGTCGCGCTGCTGACCGAAATAGTACAGAAACGACGAATCCTGACGGAACGGATAGTAAGCGTTCGACGGATAATTGCACGGAGCCTCGTTGTTGCCGATAAACAATATCAATCCTTTCTCAACCAATCGCTTGAGCGCTTCGCGGCGCTCTACATACACTTTTTTCTCAAACATAATGCTTATATCGTTTTCTTATTGTCCGTTTTTTTAAAAAATCAGAAGGCGGCTTGCATCGAAATCAGCCACACCAGCCACAGGAAAATGCCAAGCAGCACGGCGATTGCCACAAAGCACACAAAACGCAACAGTGGCGAGCCCATCACCTCCTCGCGCGACGGCGGACGCGTGATGGTGCCGATCATTGGCATACCGGCAATCTTTCTCGGCTTCTTATGCGACGGGGCAGCGGGCTCAACCATCATATCAATCGACTGAGTCTCAACTGCTACAGTAGCCGGAGCAACCTCGGCGACGACCTCGGCGACGGTCGGCGCATTACTGAACAACTCCACGCCGCAGTAGGGACAAAAACGTAAATCGGCAGCCGGCAAATGCTCTCCACAACTGTGGCAAAACAGCACCGGAGGTGCCGCGCCATCGACGCGGACTGGCTCCGACGCAGGCAACTCTATGCCGGAGGGCACAAACTCGCCCAAGCACTGCGGACACACCACACGGCCGCCGTGGGTCGACAACTCCTCAAGGGTCATCGACAACGCCTTTCCGCACTGTGGACACGTCACTTGTATCATCTCGTTTTCTCCTATTTGAGCACGCTTTTCACGCCCAACTTGCCGCAAAGGTACACATTTTCCGCGAATATTCATCCTTTATCGCAAGTTTTTTCTTTTATACGCGTAATTTGTATCAATATTTCAAACCCGCTACACTCGCAACCTCCATTGGTAATTATAAAATATAAAAAAGGTTAAAAATCGCCTCAATTTATCGTTTTCACAACTAAGATGTTTTGTCAGTTGCGGGAATATGAGTAATTTTGACGATTAAAAACGCGCGAATTGGGCAACAACAGGCTGTTATTGCTCGCTTTCGGGCGTGAGCTGATGCGAAATTTTTCGAACCTAAAAGATTATAACACAACAATTTTGAAGATAGCGAGAATAATATTACTGTTGCTGCTGTGGGGCTTGATGCTCGCGGGCATTTTTTGGGCCCGCAACAAGTCGCGCGACGTGGTGTGCAAAGGCATCCGCGTCGAGGTTATGAACGACGATGAACTCCCGTTCGTAACCCCGCAAGCCATCAAGGAGGAACTTGCCCGCAACCGCATCACAGTAATCAACCGGCCAATGTGGCAACTCAATATCGACAAGATTGAAACAGCGCTCAAGCGATCGCCTTACATCGAGGACGCGGAGTGTATTTTGAGCGTCGACGGACAGCTGCTCGTAAAGGTTAGCCAGATTGTGCCCGTGGTGAGGGTGTTCGACGGCGAATCGTCCTACTACCTCAACAAGGACGGCAAACGAATGCGAGCCAACGCCATGTATCACGCCGACGTGCCTATCATTCGCGGACACTTCACCGACCGCTATCCGGCCACACGACTGCTGCCCCTGGTGCAATACGTCAACGCCGACTCGGCGCTCAGCGCCCTGGTGACGATGTACAACGTGCAGGACAGCAACAATATTTTCATCGTCCCTTCTATCTACGGACACGTGGTGAACTTCGGAAACCTCGACAATATCGAGGGTAAATTCGACAAACTACGCCTTTTCTACCGAAAGGTGATGCCGGAGAGGGGATGGATGACGTTCGACACCTTGAGCGTGAAATGGAACCACCAAGTGGTGGCAACACGCCGCGTCAAGAAGGTCGAAACCGTGATCGAATATAGCGCCGAGGACAACGAGCCGGAAGCCGACATGGCAACGGTGATGATGGGCGACGACGCTCCGGCCGAAACCGCCGTCAAAGCCGACAGCAAGAAGGACGAAAATGCCGAGAAACGACCCGAAATGAAGCCTGAGAAAAAGGCCGAGCCGGCAAAGGCCGAGAAGAAAAAAGAACAAAACAAAAACAAAAAACATAAGAAGTAACAATCAGCGAACAAAATATATCACTTTATGGAACAAACCCAATATATAGTAGCAATTGAGATTGGCAGCAGCAAGATTGTTGGTGCCATAGCCGAGAAAAGTCAGTCGGGCTACGTGCAGGTGACTCACCTCGAGGAGGAACGCCTCACCAACAGTGTGCGATACGGCTGCATACAGAACGTTGAGAACACTAAAGGCGCCATCAACAAGATTTTGAAAAAACTTGAAAACGGCATCGACGGCACTATCAACGACGTATACGTGGGCATAAGCGGACGATCGCTTCACAGCGAGGTGGACGACGTCAACCGCAACCTCGACAACACGCGGCCCATCACCGACGATATTCTCGAGAAAATAATTCGCGACGCAGGCAAAGATCCCGTGAAGAACTATGAGACAGTCGACATTGTGCCTCGCGCTTACTATGTCGACAACAGCCACACGCCAAACCCCAGCGGGCAGTACGGCAACAATATCAACATCAAGGTCAACCTGATTGTCGCCAAACCGCTTATCAAAACCAACTTGAGCCGAGCACTAAGCTCAATCACCCACATCAAGGGATATATGGTCACACCACTGGTGGTGGCAGAGGAAATTCTTGAGGACCGCGAGCGCAAACTCGGCGTCATGCTTGTCGACGTGGGTGCCGAAACCACCACGGTATCAATCTACAAGGAGGGACGCCTGCTCTACCTCACCACTCTGCCTCTGGGCGGACGAAACATCACACTCGACGTAGCTACAGGCATGAACACTCTCGAGGAAACAGCCGAGCGCGTGAAGAAGAACATCAATATGCCGCTGTCGAAAAACGTCGAGGTTATCAACATCGACGGAGTTAAGAGCGACGAGGCGGCCAACTATATCAAGGCGCGTACAGGCGAAATTGCCAGCAACATCAACGCACAGCTCGAATACGCCGGTGTGACAGCTACCGACCTCAACTCTATCGTGCTCATCGGCGGAGGATCACAACTCCAAGGATTTGCCGACTTCCTCTCGGAGACAACCAAGCTGCGCGTACGCCCGGGCAGCTACCCTCACACGCTCAACATCCTCGACCACAGCATCAATCGCCATGAGTATATCGAGGTGTTCTCGCTGCTGGCAAAAGCGGCCGAGGTGATACCGAACGGACAAAGCTGCGTCGAGCGGCACATCTACGACGACGGACCGGCGTTAAACGTCGAGACTGAACCGGCTCGAAAGCCGGAACCCGATACCGTGCAACCGAAGAAACCACAGCAAAAGTCGCCTAAAAAAGGCACCTTAAGAGCTTGGTTGGAAGAGATGCGAAAGAAAGCCGAGAAATTCGCCTCTGAAGACACCGAGATGTAATCAAAAACATATTTAAGAACTCTAACGAAAATCGAGATATATGCTTAACGACCAGCAAACTAACGAGAATAGCGGCATCTTCAGCCAGCTCGACAACAACCCTGGCTTCAAGGTGGCCAAGAAAGCGCCTACCATCATCAAGGTGGTGGGAGTAGGTGGCGGTGGCAACAACGCCGTCAACCACATGTACTCGCAGGACATCTCCGGCATATCCTTCGTCGTGATTAACACCGACCAGCAGGCGCTTGAGAATTCACCCGTGCCCAATCATCTGCTCATAGGACCGGAAACCACTAAAGGCCTCGGCGCCGGCAACGTGCCCGAGGTGGCCAAAAGAGCCGCCGAGGAAAGCGAGAACGAAATCGCGGCACTCTTCGACGACGGCACGCAGATGGTGTTCATCACCGCCGGCATGGGGGGCGGAACAGGTACCGGCGCGGCTCCCGTAGTGGCCCGAATCGCTCGAGAGAAGGGCGTACTCACCATCGGTATAGTCACCATACCATTCCTCTTCGAGGGCAACAAGAAAATACTCAAGGCGCTTCAAGGTGCCGACGAGATGCACAAATACGTCGACGCTCTGCTTATCATCAACAACGAGCGCCTGACCGAGATTTACCCCGACCTCGACTTCATCAACGCCTTCGGTAAGGCCGACGACACGCTCAGCATCGCCGCGCGATCAATAAGCGACCTTATCACGGTGCCCGGCAAAATCAACCTCGACTTCCGCGACGTCAGCACCACCCTGCGCGACGGTGGAGTCGCAATCATCAGCACCGGATACGGCGAGGGTGAGAACCGCGTCACAAAGGCTATCGAGGACGCTCTCGAATCGCCTTTGCTCAAAAACCGCGACGTCTACGGCTCGAAGAAAATTCTCATGAACTTCTACTTCTCGCCCAACAGCAAGAACCCCTTCAAGATGTCGGAAATCGACGAGATGCGGAAGTTTATGATCAACTTCAGCAACCAGGTGGACGTAATCTACGGTGTAGCTTTCGACGACACCCTCGAGGACAAGGTGAAAATCACAATCCTCGCGGCAGGCTTCAACGTCTCGCTCGAGAACGAGGCGCCCGCCAACGGCGCAGCCGCGCCGCGCAAGCCGCAGGACGACGACATCAAGCCTTCGCGTGAGCAGGAGATGCGTATCGCCGAAGAATACGGCGAAAGCAAGGTGACGCGCAACGAGATGGATAAAGCGGCAGCGCGATACCACATTCTGCGACCAGAGGACATCGACAACGACGACATAATCGAGAAACTCGAAAAGTCGCCCGCCTACAAGCGCGACCCGAAGTTCAAGGCCGAAATAGCCGAACTCGCCAAAGCCGGACGCACCGCCCCTGCCAAGCCGGAGCAACCAAAGCCGGCGCAAGGCGCTACGGGCGAGGCTAAACAGATTAATTTCACCGACTAATCCGACCGCCAATGAAGCGAAAGATAGTTTTTGCCACCAACAACGAGCATAAGCTCGCCGAACTACGCGAACTCGTGGGGGAGCGATTCGAGATTTTATCGCTCGCCGACATCGACTGCTACGGCGACATTCCTGAGGACTGTCCCACTCTCGAAGGCAACGCGAGGCAAAAGGCGGAATGGATCAACCGACGATACGGCATCGACTGCTTTAGCGACGACACCGGACTCGAAATCGACGCTCTCGACGGCGAGCCGGGAGTCCACAGCGCGAGATACGGCGGCGTGGCGCACGACAGCGAGCGAAACATCGACAAGGTGCTATCCAAGCTGCAAGGCGTTCCTCAAGCACGACGCACCGCGAGGTTCCGCACCGTGGTTTGCCTGATTCTCGATGGCGAGGAGCACCTGTTCGAGGGTAAAGTAGAGGGAGAAATTCTCACCGAGCGACGCGGCGCAGGTGGGTTTGGCTACGACTCCATCTTCCACCCTTTCGAGGCCGACAGAACCTTCGCGCAGATGAGCGCTCACGACAAGAACGCCATCAGCCACCGCGGACGCGCCGTGGCTAAACTGGTCGATTTCCTCTCGAATTTGTAAAATCCAACTTTGTAGCTTAGTCGTGACAATGCGTAAACTCTTATATCTGATAGCGATAATGCTAATGGCCGCGGCTTGCGGTGGACGTGGCGGCGTGGAGCGCGCTATTCGCGACGCGCTCGTGAGCGGCGACACCACACAAGCGCGATTCGACAGCATAGTGGCGCTCATCAAGAGCGACAGCCGCCATGCCGGCAACTTGCTCGACGACAACGGGAACATCAACGTCGACGCCATGCAAGAGCTCGTCGACGACATAGGCAGCCAACTGCGCCCGCCAGCATCATGGAACATCAGAGCCTACGGCCAGGCGGCTCTCTCGCTATCAATCTACTTCGAACGCAGCGGCTCGATGATCCCTTACGACAGCAAGAGCGGAGGCGGACAACTCAAAAAGACCGTCAACGACCTTATCAACTTCTTCCCGGGAGGCAACACCGCCATCAACATCGTCAACGACAATATCTACCCCTACAACGGCACAGTAGAGAGCTTCCTTCAGGACCGCGACATCTACGCTTCAACAAAGGGCGTGGGAGATGCCTCGTTCACCGATTTCTCGCTGATATTCAACAAGATTCTCAGCGCTCAAAAGGCGAACGAGGTGAGCGTGCTCATCTCCGACATGATTTATTCTCCCACCGACACGCGCGACTTGAGTGTCGACAAAATCTTCAACGAGGAGAACAGCCTTGCCACATCGCTGTTCAAGAAATTCAACTCCAAGTCGGTGATAATCTACAAACTGCAAGGCGACTACAACGGGCCTTATTACCCCTACAACCAAGCATCGGTCGACTATCACGGAACACGGCCTTACTACGTGCTCGTGATCGCCGATGCGACAGTGATCAATCGCATGATGGCCGACAGCAGCTTCTCGCGATTTCTCGCGCCGGCCGGAGCGCAGGCGAGCTACCGCTTCAATCAGGGGAGCGGCAACCTCGACTACTGCTTTGTGCTCGGACATAAAGATGACGCCGGACGATACCGACCCTCACGCGACGACCGTTTCTCGCTCACACATTGCGAGGGCGACCGCACTACAGGCAAACTGGTATTCACCATTGCCGCCAACTTGGGCGGACTCGGAAAAAGCGACGACTTCCTGAGCAACGCCGACAACTACAACATCTCATCGCAGAGCGGATTTGAACTTAAGGTGCGACACATCACCGACGCCGACATCAACAACCGAAACCGCGACGCTCTCGACGGAATGACCCACCTCCTTACATTCACAGGAAAATGGAACGCCGGTGCCGACGACATCACAGTCACCCTGCGCAACGACTTCCCGCAGTGGATTGCGCAAAGTAGCACCGACGACGACACCAACACCGCCGCGTCAGCATTCGCTACCACCACCTTCGGACTCGAACAATTCCTGCGTGGCATCGCCGCCGCTTATCCCAAAGCCGACTACGCCTCGCTCGTGATTCACCTGCACCGATAGACAATGTGATTTGTAAAATCTAAGATGTAAAACAAGCTCTTTACAATCCTGTTACAACGCAAACTTATACATTCGCAAATTAAACATAAAATGACTAACGGAAAAAATTTCATTCTGCTCGCTGCCGGAGCGCTCATCTCGATCATCTTCTTCGTGTTCTGCGCCGAGTGCTACGAACTCTTCTATTATAAGAACGAATTCAGCAACTTTATGTACAACGAGAGTATCTACCGCGCTATTGCAGCCATCACCATCGCCCTGCCTTGGGCTGCCGCCGGTGTTTATTACTACCTGATCGACAGCGTGCGTTTCGACCGCTGGTTCCACTGGCTAATCGTAGCCCTTGCTGTGGCCATCGTCACGCCCGTGGTTTGCTACTTCGCTACAGAAAACGATTTGATCGACTACAATGCCGAGTCGATAGAGCTGCAAATCTACAACATTGTGGTCAGCTTCATAATGTTCGTTATCGCCTCTTTCTCCATTCGCTATTGGAGCCGCAATTGCCGACATACGCCCATTCCGCAATAGCGCTTTTAACGATTTTTGACTCTAAAACGCATTTTTTTAGCGTTTTTTTGGCCATGTGAAAATAAAGGCCTAAATTTGTAAAATTATTTCTCAGATATACATAAACTTAATAACAACTAATAGACTGATAATGAAAAAGTTCTTTTTATTTGCTCTGGCCGGTTTCATGCTCGCGCAGCTCGCTATAGCGCAAGCGGGTGAAAAGCGCTACAACATTTACGGCGTGATGTTCTACAACCTGGAGAACCTCTTCGACACCATCAACAACAATGGCAAGTACGACCTGGAATTCTCGCCCAACGGCGCGCGACAATGGAACGGCGATAAATATTGGATGAAAGTTCACAACATGGCTTACGCCATCAGCCAAATGGCTACGCCCAACACGCCCAACGGCCCAGCCGTGATTGGTGTGTGTGAGATTGAGAACGAGACAGTGCTCCAAGACCTCGTTAAGCAACCCGAAGTCAAAAATTGGCACCTCCAGATCGCTCCCTACCACAACAGTAGCGACCGGCGCGGTGTTGACGTGGGATTGCTCTACAACCCGCGCTACTTCCGCGTGCTCAACGTCACAAACCAAGTGCTCAAAATCCCCGGAGAAGACCACTTCCGCACACGCGACCAAATGTGCGTAACGGGTCTGCTCGCAGGCGAGAAAGTGAGCGTCATCGTCAACCACTGGCCATCGCGACTCGGAGGCGAGGAAGCGTCGAGCTACAGGCGTGAGGCCGCGGGCGCTCTAGCACGTCACACTCTCGACTCGCTTTTGCGAGACGACCCCAATCAGGGCATCATCTTCCTGGGCGACCTTAACGACGACCCCCAGAACAAGAGCTGCGCCGTAGCCCTCGGAGCTAAACGTAATATGGAGGATGTCAACACCGTTTGGGAACTCTACAACCCCTGGTGGTCTATACTCGACCGTGGTATCGGCACGCTCTCATACCGTGGACAATGGAACCTATTCGACCAAATCATCTTCAACGGGTACTTCCTGCAAAACCGCGGCGAGGGCAAGGAAAAGAAGTCGCTAACCTTCGTCAGAGCCGAAGCGCTTAACCGCGACTTCCTCACCACTAAGGAGGGCGACCGCGCAGGCGCGCCGCACCGCACATTCTCGGCCGGCGTTTTCCTCAATGGCTACTCCGACCACTTCCCCACCGAGATCTTCCTCGTAAAGGAAGTCGACTAAGCTACATTCGTATTTAAACACTAAAACGAGACTTATGAACAAACTTATACTTGCGATTGCCGGCATATTGCTGCCGGCAATCGTTGTTTCAGCACAAATAAGCAACTTCGAGGTAAGCCACATCTACAAAACGGCTAACAGCGTCTACCGCATCCACACCGATGACAATCACCCCGTGACTGATATGCTCGACGTCAGCCACGACTCAATCGGCCTCTACACCACAGTCGACATAGCCATACAATGGCCAACTCGATTTGGCGACCACGACATCACGGCCCTGCAGGACACCCTGCTCTCAAGGGCTTTCGACGTCGCGCCCGGAACGCCCGTCGACCTTGCCATCAAGCAAGAGCTCGCACGTCCCATAGGCTACGGCGAAGACGAGCTGACTGTAGCTACCTACGCCCAACTCGATGCCGACACGCTGCGCCGGCGGGTAGTCTACAACCGCTCTGTCAACCTCAGTACCATCGGCTTCTGCGAGAAATATATCGTGTACCGGTGCAACCACATCGAGGACCGCGAGCTTTGGCACCCTAACCTGTTCCGACACTTCATCAACTACGACATGAAGACCAACCGCGTAATCGAGTTTAACGACATATTCCTGCCCGACCACGAACAGCAACTGCTCGAGATCATCACACAGCGACTGCTCGACAAATACTACGCCGTCTCCCTTGAGGAGCTACAAAAGAAAAGCGACATCTTCGCCGACAACATATATGTCTCGCGCGAAATCTATCTCACCGGCGACGAGGTCGTATTCCACTACGACCCCTACGAAATCGGACCCTGGTCAATCGGAGAAATCGACATTCACGTCCCCACACATCTACTGAGCGACCTTCTCACCCCCTACGCGCGAGCACTCTTCTACTAATCAACTTTTTTGATGAATTTGGCGGGATTGCCGCCCACTATGGTATTCGCCTCAACGTCTTTAGTGACAACAGCGCCGGCCGCTACCACGGCGTTCTCGCCCACTGTCACGCCAGGCAGAATGGTGGCTCCGGCGCCAATCCAGGCGTTACGCCCTATGTGCACAGGCTTGCACACGAGCAGCTGACGGTCGCGCAAATCGTGATTATTGCTGATTAACTGCACGTTGGCAGCTATCATCGCGCCGTCGTCGATGGTGATGCCGCCGCGCGACATCATCAGGCAGTCGAACATTATCATCACATTCTCGCCTATCTTCACACGGTCGAAACACACTCCCTTAAGCGGCGGCAGCAACATGCTGCCCTCGCCCATATTGTCGCCAAACAGCTCTTTCACCAGCTTGTTACATTCCTCGGTGTAAGGCACACTGCGGTTAAGTTCAGTCACCAGTTTCGCGTCTCTCATGCCACGCGCCAGCTCCTCGGCCGTTGTCTCGCGGGGGTCTACTATAAATGCTTCCATCTCTTATTCTGATAATGATTAATTAATGTATAAGGATAATCTGTTTAGTTTTTTCAGCGCAAAGATAATGATATTTTTTGAAAAACGCTGTGCTTATTCAACAAAACAAATTAAAAAATCTGGCGTATAGGTCAAATTGCAGGCTGAAAAATAGTACTTTGTCTCAATAGGTCAAATTGCAGGCTGAAAAAATATTCCCTGCAATTGCGAATGCCAAGATATAGAATTAATTTTGCGCCGCAGCCCGAAGCGTAACCGGGCTCTGCTGGGGAGCAACCTGGCCAGGAATAAGGCTGTAAGATGCGACGAGCATGACGGGAACCACTATGGCTCCCGTTTTTTCATGCTTTGAGCATTCTTCAATGCCAAGAAAAACCCACTTATAAACCGCTTGCGGTTTTGTTCGCTCATGCCGCTGTGGTTGTTCAGGTTCTTCTTCAAGTCGGTGAACGTGCCCTCTATCTTGTTGTTGGTGTTAGGCATGCCCTCGCACTCATCTTGTTGGAACGTGAAAAGATAAGGCAAGTAGAAGTCTATGCTGCGCATCGCCGAGCGCAGCCGCCGGTGCGTGTATTGCGTCTTGCCAGACTTCAGCAGCGAGCGTCTGTTGAGTGTGGCATTCCACCGCATTTTCCACAACTCGTAACGTGCTGTGAATTCTTCTTCACTCAACTTGGTCAGTTCTCTCATAAGAACGTTCAGCTCTCTTGCTGCCAGCAGTTTAGGGCTTTGGGTTACATACCTGCGCACTATCTGCTTCATGTGGAAATGGCACATCTGGAGCCTGTAGCCAGTGAACTGCCGGAAAAGGCTCTGCATGCCGTCAAGGATGAGCCCGTTGATGATGAATCCCCGGCTCTCGATGCTGGCCACCGCATTGATATAGTCTTGCACTCGCTCATGGCTGATGAAACTCACATGCAGCGGCATCCCGCTCTCGTCATCAAGCGCTAGCAGCACTCCCCAGTTGCGCCCCCAGTAAGTCGCGTCAAGGTGGACGAAGCCGCTTCCGCAGAGCTGAGGCTGCTCCCATTCTTTTGTGACTTCGCTAAGTCTGCGCTTGATGGTTGACTCGCTCACTCCATAGACTTTGGCCAGCTCGCTTATGGTCTGTTTGTTCTCTGTGTAAAGTCGCCAAAGATCGTCAGCGACTATCTCATGGCCACTCCTGAACTGGTAGCTGCAAGACGTGCATTTGTACAGTTGCCTGCCATTTCTCTTGCCGTTACGCTTTGTTTCCGAAGATTGGCAAACAGGGCATTTTTTTGTTCATATGAGGCGATTTTTGATGTTTTGAAATAGCTGCAAAGATAGTAATCATCAGCATTCTCGCAAGGTCACAGCCTGCAAATTGACCTATAGACAATTTTCAAACGTCGATTTTTGTCCTGAAACGTTTGAATCGCAGGGAAACGCAATACCCATCGGGCTTCATCGCACACTACAGCCTGCAAAATGACCCATAAGTCAAAAATCTTACCTTTGCGGACGAATATAACAACTTATTTTACAATTCACTATACAATGAGACTCCTTAAACTATTGACACTTATAGCCATTGCGACGCTCGCCACCTTTGGCGCGACCTCGTGTAGCGACTCCAACGAGCCGCAACCGCCGTATACCGACACTCCGCTTATTATTCTCGAGACCGACATCGGTTCGTCGACCGACGACCTCTTCGCGCTCGAGCTCCTCTATCGCTACGAACAGCTGCATCAATGCAAGCTGCTGGGCGTCGTGGTCGACCGAATGGGCGAGCAATGCGCCGCCGCGGCCGACGTAATGAACACTTATTTCGGGCGACCCGACGTGCCTATCGGCCTTGTGCGCAACGGCATACCGAGCCCGAAGGTATGGATCGACTACAGCGCGCTGCCAACGTATGCCGACGCCAACGGAAATCTCTTGTTCCACCGTAGCGTAGCCGACTATAGCACGCTGCCCGACGGATGGCAACTCTACAGGAGGCTGCTCGCAGCACAGCCCGACCGCTCGGTGTCGATCTGCTCCATAGGCTTTGTCACATCGCTATCGCAACTGCTGGCTTCCGGACCCGATGAATATTCCTCGCTCAGCGGCGTGGAACTCGTGCGAAAGAAGGTGAAGTGCCTCTACATTATGGGCGGCGTGTTCGGCAAATCGGTAGAGCCCGACTTCAACCTCGCCCAGGGAATATCTTTCGCGCAAGAGTTCTTCAAGCTCTGGCCCGCCGATGTCGACATGGTGTTCTCACCCATGGAGGTGGGGCAAGACGTTGAGTACAAGCCCGCTCAAGTGATTGCCGACATCAATTGGACCGACGCCCACCCCATCAAGCAGGTGTACACGCGGTGCGACTGCAACACCGGACAAATGATGTGGGACCCCATGGCGGTAATCAATGCCGTCGAGGGCGACGACGCCTTCTCACTATCACAGCGCGGTACGGTCGAGTTCACAGACAAAGCCGAAACCATCTTCACGCCCGATGCCGCAGGCAACTGCCGCTACCAGCTGCCCGGCTCCAACGCCTGGAGAGCCGCCATGCTCGAGAAAATCAGAACCGCCACCATCGCCTTCAAGAAATAACACTCCTGACAAATAATCCGCTTACAAGATAATCCCGGGGCGCGTCTGCGCCCCGGGATTTTATCTGAGATTAAAACTTGTGTTTTACTTCATTTGCTTGGTTACCACCTTTTGGCCGTTGCTAAGCTGCTTAACCACCACGTTCATGCCGTCGAACGGGGTAGCGCTCTCAACGCCCTGCAGGTTGTAGTAGCGGATGCTTACCACATTGGCAGCGCCTTCAATATCGTCGATGCCGGTGAGGGTGGAGCCCGTTACGCTCATTGTCATGTTCTCCTTGTCGAGCACAATCTGGTAGTTACCCTCGGCCAAACGGAACGCGTGCGGATTGGTGTTGTACTCCAGCGAGAGGTCTTGACCCAGCAGGCCGCCGTTGATGAAGAAGTCGCCGTTGGGGTTGTCGGCGCTGGGCTCGCTCACCGCGCCGATGCGGCTCGAGGCGATGTCGCCCCACGGGTCGGACGAACTCGGGTCGGCGAGCTTGGTACTGAAGCTGAAGTAAGCGTACTGGTTGTTGTTGGCCTTAAGCATGGGAGCGGCATTCTCGGGCTTGATTACGAGCACATTGGCCGTGTAGACCTTACCGTCCTCGGTGGTCATCTCCACGCCCTCGGTTGCGCTCCAGCTGTTGCCGTTCACCTCACCCAGGATATACATCTTGCCGTAGACCGCTTGCACGAGGTTGAGCACGCCGCGCACGGTACCGGTCTCAGCGTCGAAAGTGACGGTGAGAGTGTAGATACCGTCGGCGGGCACCTCAATCTCAACATTATTGCCTTCTACACCATAGCTTACGTCCCACGAGTGGTTCTCAACCACCTTGAACTCAACCTTGCTGCCGGCGCTCAGCTCGGCCTCGCCGCCGGTGAAGGTGTACAGGCCGCTCTGCGCGTCGAGCGACATCTCGCTGTTGACGTTGGCGGGATCCCACGCGTTGTCGGCGTTAAACAGCTCCTTGGGCGCGCCGGCCACGCTATAGACGGGAGCGGGAACGGTGAAGTTATACTTGGCGGCGGCGGGAGTAACCACGTCGTCGGCAAGCGGAAGCTGGATCATGCCGAACACCTCAGCCACGTTGTCGCACGCGATGAGGTTGTTGGCATAGTCGAACGCGAACTGATTCCAGCCGGTAAAGCTGGAGCACGAGTACTCGTAAAGCTTGGTCAGCTGCCCGTTCTCTACCGAGTATACCACAAATTTCTTGCTATAACCTTCGCCACGCACCATAAGCGTATGGTCGGCGTTGAAAGCCATACCGCCGTTGCGGCTATATATGCTTGTTTCTACCACATCCGCCTCATTTGTCGCAAGATCGGCATGCATATAGCTGGGCTCGTTGGCTGTAGGTGCTCCGCGCCACTGGCTGAACCATGCGCCGCCGTTGCCGTCGTAGCACAGGTTGATGCCGGCATTGTTAACAGCTTTGCCATCGAAGGCGGTGATATTGCGCGAGGGTGCCTCACCCCAGGTGGCGGCGCTTCCCAAGTCGTACTCATTAGTCTTGTAGTTTGCCGGACCGGTGGTATTAGCGGGCGTACAGGTCATCATGAGCAACTTCAGATTGTCGCCCGAGCCTATCACGTCGAAGCCTACGCCGGCACCGGCTGCCACCTGCACGTCGCCGTTGGTGACGATACCGGTGCTGGTGTCGAGTGTACCCTCGAACACAGGCGAGACGGTCATTGTCTCTCGGTTAAGCTCATAAAGCGGGTAGCCGGTGTTGACACGTTGCGAAAGGATAAACATACGGCCGTCGTCACTGATGTGCATACGCGCGGGACGCCAGTCGACCAGACTCGCACTTGACTGCATTCCACAGTTGTAGCCATACTTGCCATTGGTATCTTTCTCAAAATTGAACCGAGGATCCATCGCGTACAGGCCAATGCCGTTGGTGCCGTTGGCGACCGTCGAGAAATAATTTGTGCTAGAACTTACTGACGACTCGGTTAAGTACATCGTGCCGAAGTAGTCGCTCTCAGGGTTCACATCCACTGCCACGCCTGCGGGGGAATAGAATTTCATCACTTTGTCGGTCAGCTCAACGGGTGCCGTCACTTTCTCGCCCGACACAATCATCTTCCACGTCAGCTCCACGCCCTTCGGAAGGTTGTGGTCGGCATAGTTCACGATGTAGCTGTGGTCGCCCGCAACAATCATCTCGGCGGGCATCGTGATTGAGCCCACCTCGGCATCGCCGTTGTAGAACTTCAGCACTACCGATGTGGCCGGAGCGTTAAGCGAGTAATGGAACGTCGCCGACGTCTCGCTCACATCAGTCGTACTCAACTTGTAAGCGTAAGGGTTCTGCGCGCTTACGCCAAGCATCACTGTCGCCATCGCGACAAGGAGTAGTAACTTTTTCATTCGCGTTAAGTTTTTAGTTAGTAATAATTTGGTTTATGTATTAAAAAACACTTTTCTCAAGTCGCAAAAATAAGACAAATTTCGCATTCCACAAAATTTTCTCCAAAAAAATTTCCTTTTCACATTCAAATCACCCCCAATGTGGAGTCCACCACTTCGATAACCTTATTTTTTCATTATTAATTTTTAATTTCTCATTAAAATGTTGTACCTTTGCGGCGATTTTTTCGACTTCTTATAGTAATTGACATGAAGATTATTAGCAGTGTTTCTGAGTTGCGACACGACGTCGCAGAGTTTCGTAACCAAGGCAAGTCTATCGGATTAGTGCCCACTATGGGGGCTTTGCACGAGGGACATCAGTCGCTCGTCGAGCGCGCACGACGCGAATGTGACGTGGTGATCGTGAGTGTTTTTCTCAACCCGACTCAGTTCAACAACAAGGAGGACCTTCGCACCTATCCACGAACAGCCGAGCGCGACGCGGCCCTGCTCGAGCGCTGCGGAGTCGACATCGCTTTTATGCCAACCGTCGAAGAGATTTATCCCGAGCCCGACACGCGTGTGTTTAACCTCGGACCCGTGGCTGAGGTTATGGAAGGCGCTATGCGACCCGGGCACTTCAATGGCGTGTGCCAAATCGTGAGCAAGCTCTTCGACTTCACCCGGCCCACACGCGCCTACTTCGGCGAGAAGGACTTCCAGCAAATCGCCGTCATTCGCGCCATGATGAAGCAACTGGGCTACGACTTCGAAATCGTCACCTGCCCATGCATTCGTGAGGACGACGGACTGGCAAAGAGTAGCCGCAACGTAAGGCTTACGCCGCAAGTGCGTCGCGTCGCCCCGGCCATCTATCGCACTCTCAAGGCAAGCATCGACTTTGCGGCTATGGATCACACAGTGGCACAAACTCACGACTGGGTGGTCGCCACCATCAACGCTTGGCCCGAAATGGAGGTCGAATACTACGAAATCGTCGACGGCATCACGTTGCAACCCGTCACCTCGTGGGACGACTCCGACTACATTGTAGGATGCATCACCGTCTACTGCGGCGACGTGCGGGAGATCGACAATATCACCTACAAGCGCCCAAACTGAATTTTGAATTTATAATTTTTAATTTACTATCGTGTTTATCCAAGTAGTAAAATCCAAAATCCACCGCGTCAAGGTCACAGGCGCTTGCCTCGACTACATCGGTAGCATAACCATCGACCGCGACCTAATGGACGCCGCAGGCATCGTCGAGGGTGAACGTGTCTACATCGTCGACAACAACAACGGCGAACGGTTCGACACCTACGTCATACCGGGAGAGCGCGGACAAGGCGAAATATGCCTCAACGGGGCCGCAGCGCGTAAGGTACAGCCGGGCGACATCGTCATCATCATGGCTTACGCCTACCTCACACCCGACGAGGCGCGCGACTTCAAGCCGCAAGTCATCTTCCCCGACACCGACACCAACCGCCTGATTTAATAATACCCAAACGAATAACGAGTAACGAATAAACGTATATGTTTGACAATCTAAGCGAAAGACTTGAACGTTCGTTCAAGATATTGAAAGGTGAAGGCAAAATCACCGAAATCAACGTGGCCGAAACTCTCAAGGATGTGCGCCGTGCGCTCATCGAGGCCGACGTCAACTACAAAGTGGCAAAAACGTTCACCGACACCGTAAAGGAGAAAGCACTCGGACAGGACGTTATCAACGCACTCAAGCCAAGCCAGCTGATGGTGAAAATCGTGCACGACGAACTCACCCAGCTCATGGGCGGAGAGCAAGCGCCGTTCAACATCGACGGCGAGCCCGCCGTTATCCTCATGAGCGGACTACAAGGCTCGGGTAAAACCACTTTCACCGGTAAGCTCGCGCGCAAGCTGAAGAAAGAGAAAAACAAACGCCCCCTGCTCGTCGCTTGCGACGTATATCGCCCAGCCGCCATCGAGCAGCTAAAGGTGCTCGCACAACAGATCGACGTGCCCGTCTACAGCGAGGACGGCAACAAAAACCCCGTCGAAATAGCCACCAACGCCATTGCCGAGGCACGCGACAAAGGCTACGACCTCGTTATCGTCGATACCGCCGGACGTCTCGCCGTCGACGAGCAGATGATGCAGGAAATCGCCGCCATCAAGAACGCCATCAAACCAACCGAGACCCTTTTCGTGGTCGACGCCATGACGGGACAGGACGCCGTCAACACCGCGAAAGCGTTCAACGACCGGCTCGACTTCGACGGAGTGGTGCTCACAAAGCTCGACGGTGACACTCGCGGCGGTGCCGCGCTATCTATTCGCTCCGTTGTCGATAAACCCATCAAATGGGTGGGTACCGGCGAACGAATGGAGGCTATCGACCCCTTCCGGCCCGCAGGTATGGCCGACCGCATTCTCGGCATGGGCGACATCGTGTCGTTCGTCGACCGTATGCAACAGCAATACGACGAGGAAGAAGCAAAAAAGCTCCAAAAGAAAATCGCTAAAAACCAATTCGACTTCAACGACTTCCTCTCGCAAATCAAGCAGATTAAGAAGATGGGTAACCTCAAGGATCTCGCTTCGATGATCCCCGGGGTGGGAAAAGCCATCAAGGACATCGACATCAACGACGACGCTTTCAAGAGCATCGAAGCCATCATCTACTCGATGACGCCGGAGGAACGACAGAAGCCCGACATCATCAACGGGCACCGACGCCAGCGCATCGCGCGAGGTAGCGGTACCACCATCCAAGAGGTCAACCGACTGCTCCAACAGTTCGACCAAACGCGAAAGGTCATGCACAAGCTCTCGGGTGGCGGCGCCATGAAGATGATGCGACAAATGAAGAAAAAACGCCGCTAAAACCCATGCTGATCGACGGCAAGAAAATAGCGGCTGAAGTGAAAGCTGAGATCGCGGCACGGGTGCGACAGCTGGTGGCGTCAGGCAACCGACCGCCACACCTCGCCGCTATCCTCGTAGGCCACGACGGAGCCAGCGAAACTTACGTCGCCAACAAGGTGAAGGCCTGCCATGAGTGCGGCTTCCGCTCCACACTCATTCGCTTCGACTCCGACGTGACGCAAACAGCACTGCTCGACGCCATCAGCGGCCTCAACAGCAACCCCGACATCGACGGTTTCATCGTCCAACTGCCGCTACCGCCGCAAATCGACGAGCAAGCGATAGTCGAGGCCATCGACTATCGAAAGGACGTGGACGGCTTCCACCCCATCAACGTCGGACGGCTCGCCCTCGGACTGCCATGCTACGTCAGCGCCACGCCGCAAGGCATCGCCCTACTCCTCGAGCGATATGGAATCGCCACCGAGGGCAAGCACTGCGTGGTGCTCGGACGCAGCAATATTGTTGGACGACCCACAGCTGCTCTGCTCATGCAGAAGTCCTACCCGGGAAACTGCACCGTCACAGTTTGCCACAGCGCGACTGAGCATCTCGAACAGATCACACGTATGGCCGACATTCTCATCGCCGCAATCGGTGTACCGCACTTCGTCAAACCCGAAATGGTGAAGCCGGGAGCCGTCGTCATCGACGTGGGCACAACTCGGCTGCCGAGCAAGCTCACACACAGCGGATGGAAACTACACGGCGACGTCGACTTCGATTCCGTGGCGCCTCTTTGCAGCGCAATATCGCCAGTGCCGGGCGGTGTCGGACCCATGACCATCGCTTCGCTTATGCTCAACACACTACTCGCGGCAACGGGCGAAGTTTATCCGAAAAGGTAGGCCTATTTCACGTTTTGAGCAAAAAGCAAATCGTATAACCGACAAATTATCAAGCGAAAACGCCTTAAACGGCATTAGTTTCTCGTTAAAAAATACTAAAAGGAACACCGCAAAGGCAAGAAAGGCGATTTGGAACATTTTTGTTCTGAAATAAACCTTTCGCAGCGCATGTTTTTGCACTACCTTTGCAGCGTCGAATAAACAAATTTGCACTTTTCTATACAGATTCTATTCATAAATTTAAAGTCCCACTCGTGAGAGCAGGGCTTTTTTCTTTATACACCCCTCCCGCCAATGTAGGGGCGACGCATGCGTCGCCCGCGTGCCGCCACCCGCCGCCAGCCCCCTCAGATTACCTTGAGAACTCCGAGAACTCCAAAAGCTCCAAGAGCTCCGAGAACTCCGAGAACTCCGAGAACTCCAAGCCCCACCACGCCATTGCCGGCCGGATGCCGGACTCTTTTAATAACCCCACCCTAAGTAGCGACAACGACGCAGTGTGGGGCCCGCTATAACATTAGCGAAGAAAATAGCGACCGGCCACACCCGCGAGGGAGTCGGCCGGTCGCCCATCTATGAATAAAATGTTTTATTATTTACTTTCCACGCTTCACTTACTTCTTTTCAGCTACCTCGCCTTTCTTCTTGCCGGTCAAAGCGTAAGCCACGGGCGATGCGATGAACAGCGAAGCGCATGTACCGATTATAACACCAAGGATCATCGCGAAGATGAAGCTGCGAATCGAGGCGCCACCAAGGAAGAAGATTACCACCAGCACGAGCAACGTGGTGATTGACGTCATCAACGTACGTGCCAGCGTTGAGCTCAACGCGCTGTTGAACGTGTCGTAAAGGCTGTTCTTCGGATAAAGCTTGCGATATTCACGCACGCGGTCGAACACAACCACCGTATCATTCACCTGATAACCAATCACGGTCAGGATGGCGGCGATAAACGTCTGGTCAATCTCCATCGCAAACGGCAGGAAGCCATACAGCGTGTAGAAGCCGATTACAACAAACGAAGTGAACGCTACTGCTGCCAACGCACCAAGCGAGAACGCGAGGTTGCGGAAGCGGAACAGGATATACAGGGCCATCGCCAACAGCGAGAAGAACACTGCCCAGATGGCGCCGCGAAGCATATCGCTCGCGATGGCCGGACCTACTACCTCGCTCGATACTACGCCCACATTCTCGTTGCTCACGCTGAAGTCCTCATAGCTCATGTTGCCCAAGTCGGCCTTCAGGCCGTTGTAGAGCTTGGTCATGATCTCCTTGTCGACGTCAACGTTCTTGTCCTTATTGTCAACCTTATAGTTGGTCGAGATACGCACCTGCTTGTTGTTGTCAATCGTGATCACGTTCACGTTGGCGCCGTCAAATGCCGGAGCAAGCTTTGCTTTCAGCGTCTCGGGAACAACAGGCTTCTCAAACTTCACGATGTAGTTGCGACCACCCGAGAAGTCGATACCGGCGTTCAGGCCGCGAATTACAAACATGGCTACGATGGCTACCACGATGCAGCATACAACCATCATGCTGGCCTTGGCCTTGCCCATGAAGTTGAACTTAACGTTCTCCATCAGGTGGCGGGTCCACGGGGTGGTGAGCGTCATCTTGTCAAACCAGCCCTTCTTCAAGCAATATTCCATCACTAAGCGGGTGGCGAACACGGCCGTGAAGAACGAGCAGCAGATACCGATTATAAGCGTAACGGCGAAGCCCTTGATAGGACCGGTGCCAAGGTAAGCGAGGATTGCGCCGGTGATGATTGATGTCAAGTTGGAGTCGAAGATCGCGCTGAAAGCGTTGCTGTAACCGTCGGCCACTGCGGGCTTAAGGCTCTTGCCGGCGCGAAGCTCTTCCTTGATACGCTCGAAGATAAGCACGTTGGCGTCCACTGCCATACCAAGCGACAGCACGATACCGGCGATACCGGGCAACGTAAGCACGCTTTGGAACGAGGCCAGAATACCGAACGTGAAGAACAGGTTCAATATCAAACCCAACACTGCGATGCCGCCGGCTTGCCAGCCATAGACGCACACCATGAAGATCATAAGCAGTACCAGGGCGATAACGAACGAAATCAAGCCCTTGTTGATCGACTCTTGACCGAGCGACGGGCCAATCACGCTCTCGCTCGCGATATCGACGCTGGCTACCATCTTACCGCTCTTCAGCACGTTCGCGAGGTCGTTTGCCTCCTCGGGGGTGAAGTTACCCGAAATCTGCGAGTTGCCACCGTCAATCTTCTGGTTGACGTTCGGGAACGAATATACTTGATCGTCGAGCACGATGGCCACCTGCTTGCCGATGTTCTGCTCGGTCACGGCCGACCAGCGGCGCGCGCCTTGAGCGTTCATCGACATCGATACTACCGAGCGGCCCTTCTCGCTCTCGCCGCGAGCGTCGGTCACTACGTCACCGCTCAATGCGGCTGCGCCGTCGTTGCCGGTCTTAAGCGCTACAAGCTGGAAGGCTTCTACGTCCTCGGTCTTGACTTTCTTGGTCTTCGGGTCAGGCTCACCCACCTGCACCTTGAAGGTCTCCGGCTTTACTGTCCAGCGGAGCTTCAGGTTGTTGGGCAGGATGCGCTTGGCGGCAGGCGAGTTGATGATGGCGCTCACGGCGGCGGTGTCGCTCGCCAGCACGTTACCCACCACGCAACCGCCGCTATAGCGGGTGTCTACCAGCTGGAAGAACGAACGGCTGTCAGCGTTGGCTCCCTGTGCGGGCTCGGCCTTAGCGGCGGCGACAGACTTCGTCGTGTCGGCGGCAGCCGTCTCGGCCTTAGCGGCCTCGGCGTTCTCCTCGGCACTGGCGGCAGCCTTGTCGGCGCTCGCCGTATTAAGCTCGTTGAACACGCTCTGCAAGTCCTTCATGTCGTAGGTCTCGTAGAACTCGAGGTTGGCGGCGCCTTGCAACAGCTTGCGCACACGCTCAGGCTCTTTGATACCCGGCAACTCCAGCAGGATGCGACCAGTGCTCTGGAGCTTCTGAATATTGGGCGATACCACACCGAAGCGGTCGATACGGGTGCGCAGCACGTTATATGAGTTGTCCACCATAGCGTTCACTTCCTTCTTCAGGACGTCTTCCACTTGCTTGTCGCTCATCTCGGGCTTAACTTCGCCCACGTTGCGGAAAATCTGAGCCAGATTGCCCTCGGGAGCTATCTTCTTATACTCCTTGCAGAACTCCGCTACGAAGTCGTCCTGACGCGACTGGTCGTTGGCTACGGTGTTGATGGCTTGGTTAAACTTCTTGTCGCCGGCGCTTGCCTTATTGGCAAGGGCGCGAAGAATGTCGGGAACACTGATCTGAAGCGTTACGTTCATACCGCCCTCAAGGTCAAGACCCAATCCAAGCTGCTTCTCTCTGATCTCTTTGTAATCGTAACCGAAGTAGGTGACGTTCTTGTTGGTGAACGGCAACTTGAAGAGTACGAACTTCTCCTTTTCCTTCTTTGTTACTTCCTCGGCGAGGGCCTTGCGATAGGCCTCGGTGTAGGCGGCGTTGTTCTCGTCAGGTGCCTTAATCTTGGCTATCTGGCACGCCGCTTTTTGAGCATCACTCTTGGCGTCGTCAAGCATCGCGCTACCTACCCAGTTAAACGACAGGTAGAATGCGCATATCAGGATTAACGCCGTAGTGATCGTTACGATAAAACCTTTAGTTTGCATTTTTTAAATCTAAAATTTTTATTATTTTTGTTTAATTTTTTCGTCAAAATTAAGCCAAAACGCTTTTTACAGCCTGCAAATATACAACAAATTATGAAAGTGGAAAAATAATTGAGACTAATTTACAAAAAAACAGCGCAAAAACAGCGCAAAACACTCCTTTAACCACCCAAATCATCTAAAAAAACGTCCATACCACCACCTTATAAATTAAAAATACGCACACAAAAATCAACTTGCCATCTCCCACCCCACCTCACTACCTTTGCACCGAGTTAAATTAAAAATGAAACCACTGTCCCAACCGCCACCTGTAGGGGCGACGCTGCGTCGCCCGGGTGCCACAACCCATTTAAAACCAACAACAAACTCAGTGGCGCGCCCGATAAAAACTGCGAAGCAGTTTATACTATGCTTAACCCCGAAAACGCAGTTTTCTGGGGGAGAGCCGCCCCATGCCGCGTGTAGTGTCCCACCCATCAATTAATACCCCGAAGGGGTAACAGTACATAGGCCGGGGTAAGCGCAATGCGCGCAACCCCGGTTTCACCGATATGCCACATATTTTTATTGCATGCCGAAGGTATGCGAGTAAATAGTACCACCTACTGTCCCACCTAAACAAACCGAATAAATATCCATATAATTATGCGAAAACAACAAAAAAACCACTGTCCCACCCGTCCCACAATGAATATTCAATCATTACTTCTACCCGCAACCCACTGTCCGACACTCTTGCGCCCCGCCGGGGCGCGGTGGATGGGGCAGCGTTCGCCCCGACACTGGGGCTGCGCGCTACGCGCTTGCCTCCTGCCTGAACTCCTAAGCGCCTCCGGCGCTTTGCACCACACACACCACTGTCCCAACCAAACAAAAATAATTCGTGAAAATTCGTGAAATTCGTTGTAAAAAACACCCGCCACCGCTGCCCCACCCAAATTCGTAGCCCATCCCACCACTAATAGTCATATAAAAATTTATAGGTTTTTTTTGTCTTTTCAAATAATTTTTCGTATCTTTGCCCCCGAAAACTAAACTATTAATTAATTAGTAACCGTAAAAAATTAACGTTATGAACAAGATTACACCTTACAGAAAGACGTGCTTCTCTTTCTGCACCATTGTGCTAACCTTGTTGTTGTTCAGCCCGCTACAGGCTCGCGGTGAGACGCATTACCTCAACAACAACACTTACCGCACTTCGCAGCTCACTGGGTCTGGCAATGTCTACATGATCACCGGCGAAGTAACACTTATTGTCGACAAAGAAACCTCAATAAGCCATATCGAGGGTACCGACAATAACGCAACCCTACGCATCTCGACCGCCGCCGGTTTCGACCTCAACGTCAACTACAACGGCGACCGCGCTATCGACGTTGCCAACATCGGCATCTCCGGCGATGGCACCGTCTCGGCTATCGGTGAGAAACGCGGTTTCAGAGCCACCAACCTAACGCTAACCAATGCCGACGTCTACTCCGAGAGCCGAAGCGGAAAAACCTCTATCGGCATGAGTGCTTCCAACTTGGAGATTAACGACAGCTATGTGAAAGCTACCGGACACGTCTGCGGACTTTCTAGCAACACCGTCACCATCAACGGCAGCAAATCGATTGTCGAGTTCATCGGGCGTGGCAAGAATGAGTATGACGCTTGGCTTCGCGAAGGGGAGGGCAACGGCATCGGTGTGCAGACTGGGCAACTGACTGTCAACGACGGCAAGGTCAAAATCTCGTCGTATATGAACAGCGCCATTCACGCCGAATTATTGGAGATTAACGGCGGCATAGTGAATGTCAGCAACTCGTTCAACCAGAATCACCCTTATTTCGAGTGGGAGCTCAACGGCAAACTCACGGCAATAAAACTAACCCAATATGGTGCTGTAACCATCTATGATAATCTCCTTATGACCGGCGGGTATATGAAAATCGACACCAACCACTATGGATTGATGTTTGCCTCTAATGCCGGTGCCGACGTCTCGGGCGGCTACTTAGAGGTAAGTGCCGGTAAAGGATACGAAGCGATTTTCAATCATAACATCTCTACCGGCACCCGTATGAACGGCATTCTCGACTTCTCAGGCAACGCCTCCTTGCGACTGAGCGGCAGCCACGAGGCTATCGACTGGTGTGGCATCATCATTATGCGAAACAATCAGACAACAGCCGAATCGCGAGCTGAAGGCTACAATGCCATCAAATGTGATGGCTCTTTGACTTTCACACTCGGCGAAGGACTGCACAAATTTATCACCAAAGGCGGAAAAGAGCCAATCTATGCCACAGGCAGCATAGGTTTCTACAACCCTTTTGAAATCAACCAGCAAAGCTTTGGACTGATTTCACAAGACTTTGAGAGCGGTCCTTACGCCATGGGCCATTACCTCGTTAATAGCGCTACCGACAACACGAATATAAAGGGCACAGCCACTATCGGCAAACCCGACATCAGCAAATGGAAAACGCCTTGGCTGCAGTCCAACACTTTCATCGGACATTGCTTCGACCAGACTTTCTTCGCGCCAACCGAGCCTATCACATTCTATCTGCCCGACGAGGTGAAGAACTACGTGGCCGACAGCCGAGCCGAGATGACCATCGAATGGTGGCGTCGCAACAATAATGCGGCCGATCTCATGAACAGCGAACTCGTGGCCACCGGTTTGACCTATACTCCCACGGTCAACGATGTGGGTAAGTACTTCATGGCAATGGTGAAGTTCAATACTCACCGCAACTTCCTTCTCACCACGCCGGTGCTTATCGCTAAACGTGAGAATAATAAGGCGCCCGATTGGCCTAATACGTCCTACCGACTGGGCAAGATCATGCTGTCCAACCCGCGAGCCGACCAAGAGTATATCGTTCGATCTGAGTATGTAGCCCCCGGAAGCCTCAAAGAGGACGATTGGGCTAATGCCGTTAGGCCAAGCGGAACTTCGGCAATCACTCTTACGGCGGCTGTGTCAGGCAGCGAGGCTTACGTCTACACACGATTTAGAGAGACCGACACTCACAACGCCGGCTCAGTGGTTCGATACGGTGCCACTTACTTCGGCTCGACAGCAACCTACACCGGATATATGATGACTCCTTCGGTTGTCAATGGCGAACTTACACTACTCAATGATAATAACATTGCCGTTCCTTTCAACAGCGTCGTCAAAATCGACTTCACACCTATTCCGGCTACTGCCACCGATTTCCCCGGGATTCCAGGTGCCATGATCAGTTGTATCAATCTCGCCTGCGACATAGCGTATAGCGATGCGGCTTGCACTCAACCTGTTGTCGCTGATGAGAACCATTTCTACAAGACGATTTATGTCAAGTGCAACACCACCACCATTTCCTCGTCCAACATAGGAATGTTTATTGTCTCTCCTTTCAATAAGATTAAGTCAAGGTCACTCCTCATCTACGTGGCAAATGCCAATGGCACTTACAATCTCACTTTAGCCAAAAGCACTAACGGCACCGGCTCCGGCGAGACCGAGGTGCTTTATGTCACCGCGGGCAACTCCTCCAAGGAACTTATTCATTATCTGCCATCTGTGGCCTCTATAGCCAATTTAACTCTCTCTGAACCCGTGTTCTACAGCCTCAACGGTGTCGACAACACAGGCACTCTGCCCTCTATAACCATCGACCACGAAAACGAGGTGGTCAACATCGACGCCACTAACTCCGAGCCGGGACTATGGGCACGATACAGATATCTTGACAACGGACGCCAAGTGGGCGGTATCGAACTGTTCGTCATAGGGTCTAAACCTAAGGGCATCAGCATTTCGCCCGCTGAAATATACGTCGACCCGCTCGAGGGCTCATGCCAGCTCAACGCTGTACTCATGCCGGCTAACGCGACAGGTACCATCACTTGGACTTCAAGCGACACCGACATCGCAACCGTCGACGCCAACGGTAAGGTAACGCTGGCCGACGACATGGACATCCTCGGCGAAAAGGTCATTATCACCGCCACCTGCGGCGACTACAGCGCGCAAGCCACACTCAATATCGGCGGGGAGAAGTTCCCGCTTTGGATCAACGGTGAACGTGTCAACTCGTTCAACCGAGAGGACATTCTGGGCGACGGCAAAGTGTTCTTCGACGGCAAGATGCTCACTATCTCCAACGGAGCCGCTTTCAACTCCAGCGGTAATTATACCATCAAATCTGAATTGGAGGACCTCAACATCAACCTCGACGGAACCTCAACTATCACCACGAGTGAATTCCAAACGGCTATCTCCTCACCATGGGATATCAACTTCATGGGTAACGGACAGCTCAACATCAACGGAAACAGGGCGCAGGCTCTAATGGTGCAAAACATCACCATGAGCGACAATGTCATCCTCGATGTCAATGTACCAAACTATCTGCCAATCAACGCCGTATCGCTCAGCGTCAACAGCGAGAACGCGACTCTTCACAGTGTGGGATCGCAATCGGCAGGCGCCGCTCATTTCTCCGACTCGTTCCGTGGCGTGGTTGTCGACCCCGTAGGCGCAATCTGGAACCCCGACAACGGACTCTTCTTCCTCAACGGCAGTCTCGTCTACGACCTCACCGTCACCGGAGAGGCGGGTAGCAACTTCGTCCTCGGCGACGTCAATGGCGACGGTAACGTCAACGCCGGCGACGTGAGCGCCATCTCCGGCTTTATACTCGGCACCGAGACCTACCCCGCCGTAATCGAGCGCGCCAACATCAACGGCGACACCGTGGTCAACGCCGGCGACATCAGCTCGCTCTACGAAATCATCCTCGCCAAGTAACTAAACCATAACTTCCCTGAAAATACGGGATAGATTTCGGCGAGTTGCAGATTTTTTTGCAACTCGCTGATTTTTTGCCGAAAAAATTTGGTGGTGTCAAAAATTGGCAGTACTTTTGTATTACGTTTGCACGTAATATGTCAA
>JAFVDY010000016.1 GCA_017478265.1 Muribaculaceae bacterium
CATGCGAGAGCCCGATTGCGGTCGATCAGCTCTTTGACGAGCGACATGGGAATGGCGCCGAGCGTCGAGGGCTCGAACGCCGAGGCGCTCGACACATAGGGCTCGCCGGCGAACGCCGCACGGTAGCCGAAATACTGTATCGGCCGATACAGGCGCAAAATCTGATGCCTTCCGCCAATTCCCTCCTTGTAGAGCTTAACCTTGCCTCGAAGCAGACACCACAGGTTAATCGGTTCGTCCTTCTCGGCGTAAATCAGCTGGTTCTTCTTGAACTCATGCACCACAAAGGCCTCCACCACCAGCCGCCGCTCGTCGGGCGCGAGAATAGTCCAGATGGCTGCCAGGTCGGCGGTAATTATCTTCTCGAGAGTACTTTTCTTTATCATCGCTCAGAGCAAAAAACATGTTTTAAAACATGCAAATTTACAACTTTTTTCTCAAACAAGCGCAATAAAAGCTGAAAACAGTGGGGAAAACGCCTCAAAAAACCTGTCGGGATTAGCGCGGGAGCTCGGAGAGAGTGACCGCGGGTCGCGCGGCTGGATTGTCGCGATCGAAAGTGACGGTGAAATCCTGGCGCGTGATATAGTTGTTCCACAGCAGGCTGAGATGCAGGGTGCCGTCGGCGGTCCAGGCGTAGTTGCCGCTCACGGTGAACTCGCCGCCGCGACCGGGCAGCCCGGCAATGCGTTGCAACAGCAGCGGCATGGCGCCGTTGTGATAGGGCGGCACCACATCGGCGCGACGCGGCTCGCTCCAGCGGCCGTAGCTCAGGTCGTAACTCGCTGTAATGCCGTGGCTGTCGGTAATCATAAGCCGCAGGTTACGGTTGTCGACCTTGACCAGACGCATGGAGCGATAGCCGCGGATATTACTGTCGAGCGCGAACTCAAGTCCGTCGCCCGCCAGGGCACGGTCGACGCGGCTCGTGCTCTTGCCCTTGGCTGCCGGCAGCTTGAGCGCGGCAAGGCGGGAGGCGAGTTGCTTGTCGGTCAATCTAGACTTCGCGGCCTCACCGTCGGGCATCACGCCGGGAATGAGTTGTTGCCACGTTAGGCGCAACTCGGCGTGCGTGCGCTCGCTCATGCCGTTGATTACCACCACAAGATCGCGTTCCGGCGAGATGATGATAAACTGTCCGTAGGCACCGTCGGCGCGCACCGCCCCGTCGAGCAGACAGCGCCACATCTGGTAGCAGTAGCCGCGGTTTGTGTCGAGCGCCCGGTCGCCAAGGTCGTCGCGGTCGAGTTGTTTACGCGTCATCTCGTCGATCCACTCCTCGCTCACGAGTTGCTTACCTTGCCAATTGCCACGACGCAAAATCAGCAGTCCAATCTTCGCCATCGACTCCGCTTGCAGGCGCAGTCCATATCCGCCCGTGTTGAAGCCGAGCGGCGTCTCCTCCCAGTCTGCGACGGTGATTTCCATCGGTCCGAAGAGCTTACGGTCGACGTATTGCAGCAGCGTCTCGCCGGTAATCTCCTGCACGATCGCGCTCAGGGCGAAGGTGCACATCGAGTCGTAGTGAAAGCGTCCAAGATTTGTCACCGGCTTGCTGAAGTAAGGTCGCAGCCAGTCGTCGCCTTGGAGCATAAAGTCGAGTGACGGTTTGATGCCGGCCGACATCGTGAGTAGCTCGCGTACCGTCATTCGCGCCAAGTCGGGCGAAATGCTGTCGGGCATCGACGCGGGCAGCAATGCCGCCACGCGATCGGTGACCCGCAACCGGTTCTCGTCGACCAGGCACCCGATAGCGAGCGCCGTCACCGTCTTGCTGCACGAAAATAGCGTGTGCACATCGGTAGCGCGGAACGGCGACGGATGCGCCTCGGCTATCACCCGGCCGTGTCGCAACACCATCAGGTGGTGTATCTCGGTCTGCTCAAGCGCCATCAGCGAATCGGCCCACGCGGCGATAGCGTCGGCGCTCACCCCTTCGCTCGCGGCATTAGAGCGCGGCAGCACTCCGGTCTGCGCACTCGCCGCCATTGCCGCCATCGCGACTATTGTCAAAATCACGTTTCTCATAAACTTCCTGATTATTATAATATTAGTTTTGTAAATTATCTTAAACTACAAATCTGACAAATTACACTATTTAATCTCACATTGCTCAATCGCAATCTCTATCGGTTTTTGGGGCGCGAAGGTGTTGACCACGGTCAGGCGCTTGGCGTCGAGGTCGAGCGCAAGGTGCTGTCCGCTTATCATGGTGGTCCAATGCCGGTCGAGCAAAAGCGTGTTGCCCTGCCAAGCGTAGGCGCTGTAACATTTGAACGGAGCGATAAGTCCGGCAAAGCGGTTGCGTGCCGTGATGGAATACAGCGGCTCGGCCACCTGCGTGAGTTCATAGCGTTTATAGCCGGCAGTGTACTCTACGCCGTCGATCTCGACACACAGCTTCTCTCCCTCGCCGGTAATAGAGATACGCTTCATTCCAAGCGCATTGTCGGCGAGCGTCAGCTCAAAGTCCCTACCTTTCCGCTTGCCCTGCGGAAGGGCTATCTCGGTCTGCTCGGCATGCGCTATCGCCTTGGCGAGTCGCTTCTGCTCGCGGGCGTTCTCGGCCAGCGGAGCATCCCCGAGCATCGGCAAAAGGTCGGTCCACACGGTTCGCAACATTCCGTGTCCGTCGTGGCTCATGGCATTGATTACCACCACGAGGTCGCGCTCGCGGTCCATGATGATATATTGCCCGAAAGCGCCATCGGCACGCACTACGCCCTCGGGCAAACAGTGCCAAGTTTGATAGCCGTAGCCCTGATTGCCGTCGTTGGGCTCACTCTTGACGGTGGACGTGTTGATCTGCACGCGCGTCATCTCGTCGATCCAACTCGCGCTCACAATCCGCTTGCCCTGCCACTCACCTCGATTGTTGATTAACATTCCAATTTTCGCCTCGCTCTCGGCCTGCAAGCGGAGTCCCCATCCGCCGGTGTTGACTCCGGTAGGGCTCAGCTCCCAGTCGACCACCGTGATGCCCAACGGCGCGAACAGGCGCTGGCGCAGGTAGTCAATCATCGTTTGTCCCGTAACTCGCTGAACTATGGCAGCGAGCATATAGGTACACATCGAGTCGTACTGAAACTGCCCGGGCGCATCAGGGACGCACGCCAAATAGGCGCGTTCCCAGTCGTCGTTGCTGTTGCGCAAGCGATTATAATCGGGGCGAACGCCGGTGCTCATCGTGAGCAACTCGCGCACGGTCATCGCCGCCAATGCTGGACTTACCTCTGTCGGTAGCCGTCGAGGGAAGAAGGAGGCCACGCGATCGTCAACCCTGAGCCTATTCTCGTCGACGGCAATGCCCACAGCAAGAGCCGTGACGGTCTTGCTGGCGCTGTACATTGTGTGCACATCCTCAGCCACATAAGGCCGTGCGTGCATTTCGGCGATAACAGTTCCGTGACGTGCCACCACCATGTGGTGAACATCAGTATTTACCACTGCCATCAGCCGCTCGACAAAATTAGCCACCGCGGCCGAGCTCACGCCTTGCCGCTCGGCACTTGAGCGCGGCAGAACGCCAGTCTGCGCGCTTGCCGCCAGCGCCAGCATCGCCGCCAGCGCCACATTCAATATTCTCAGTCTCATCTCGTTAAAACAGTCTATTTTGAAAAGAAAACAACTCACTAAATTCCTTATTTTCAGCAGCTTTACAGCCAGCTGGAAACAAATAACATCAACTATACTGCACAAAAGTAAGAAATATTTCTCAAACCCGAGTAGCGATTCGGGACTTTAGGACAACATTTTTTGTGTGGGACAGGTGGTGGGACAGGCGACTGAAGGGTAGACGTATGCGTCGACTGCGATGCATCACACTGGTTATCAATGTGTTCAGCACCCGGGCGACGCATGCGTCGCTCCTACATTCGCCATTTGGGACACTGGTTTCATTTTTGATCGGTGCAAAGATAGTAGGAGAATATGGAGAATGCAACTATAATTATGTATCGTATTTTTAATATGTAGAGAACTCGCGTTAAAAAAAACACGAATTATCATGGTTCGTAACAGTAGTCGTCATGATAATTCGTGTTATCTCGTCTCAGCGGGTCAGTCCTTGCAATCGCAGCCGCAATGCTCTCCATGCTCGTGATGATGCTCGCAGCCGCAATGCCCATCGTGCTCGTGATGATGCTCGCCATGCTCGTGATGGTGGCCGCAGCCGCAACCGCACTGATGAGGCGGATTCACTTCTTCTGGAGTGGCGTCGCGCACGGTAAGCACCTCGCCGCGATAGCGCACTGTCTCTCCCGCCAGCTGATGGTTGAAGTCCATCACCACCTTGTCGGCGGTCACCTTCTCGACCAAGCCGTCCAATCGATGTCCCTCGGCTGTCATCATAGGCACATAAGCGCCCTCGTACACTTTCTCGTCGTCGAACTTTCCGTCGACGACAAATATCTCACGGTCCAACTCATGCACCAGCTGCGGATCTTTATCACCAAAGGCCTCAGCCGGCGGCAAAGTGAACTCAAACTTATCACCCGGCTCAAGGCCGCTTATGCCCTTGACAAAACCATCGAGCATTCCATCTTCGAGCCCATAGACGAAGCTGTCGGGGCGCTTCTTATCAAACTTGAACACTTGAGCCTCGCCATCGGCGTCGACTACGAGTACCTCGTAAGCGAGTTCAACGAATTTTCCGAACTTAATTTTCTCTGCCATTAGTTTATTTTTGATTAAATTTTTGACAAAATTACTGCTTTTTTTTGAAACTTCGGCAAAAAGTAGTATTTTTGTCACCGAATTTAATACTTTTTTCCTTTTTTCACTTATAATGACAAACGAGAGAAGCCATATCCAGCAACTTGATTTCAGCGACGTTAAGGGCATAGACGCGGGTTTGAAATATATCGACGACGAAATCGCTTTCGCCGACAATATCCGCTCCGTGTCGGCGCTGCAAGATGTATTCAGCGTCAACTTCTTCGCGCTTGTGTTCTGCCTCAACGGCGAGCTCTCGTTACGTCTCAACTCCACGCCTTTCACCATCAAGCGTTTCGACGGTCTGTTTGTCGACGCTAAAAGTGTGGTGAGCGACATCGCTCACGACGACCGCTTCGAGTGCAAAATCATCGGCATTTGCAATGGCGTAGGGCTCTCGTTTATCAACCGTAGCCTGTTCAACGCATTCCTCTCGATGAAAGAGCATCCGGTGGTCCACTTCAACGCTCAGGAGATGCACCTGTTCGGGAAATACTATGAGCTGGCGCTATTCAAGATGGAACATCGCGAGCTCGCCCGAGGCAAGGAATCGATGATGAACCTGCTACGTGCCTATCTGCTTGATCTTATCGCAGGCCTCGACCATGTGCTCGACCACAAGAAGGACCATCGAATGATGCGACAGGGCGACAAGATTTTCCGCAAGTTCGTGCTCATGCTCGCCCACAACGACGACCGCCTGCGAAGCGTCTCGGAGTTCGCCGAGCGGCTGTGTGTATCTCCCAAATATCTCTCAAGCCTATGCCTTCAACACGCGTCGATGACGGCCGGAGCGCTGATCACACAAAGCACGATAGCGGCCATAAAGCAACAACTGCTCTACAGTGAACTCTCGATTAAAGAAATCGCGCTCCAGATGGGCTTCGACAACCTCTCGTTCTTCGGCAAATACGTCAAGAAGCACCTCGGCATGTCGCCAAACAAATTCCGCCAAGCTAACAACTACGGGCACTAACAAATACCGCCACATACGTCGCAAACTCATTACCTCTGGACTAACATATAGTTAAATAGTCGTTCTATAACGTCGGCTCAACAACACCGCGTTAGGTATACAATCAAAAAAAGAAAAAACAGTGCGGGTGTAAGCCGGGTTATGTCGTGGCCGCAGTTCCCGTGGGCTTGCGGCACGCGTCTCGTCATTTATCTGAGCAGTCTACCCCTCGGCTATGGACGGGCAGCCCATAAAAGCCGATATACTTGACCTTGCAACGCTCAGGAGGTGCGGCATAGCGCGTCGCCGCGCTACCCGGTGGGCTCTTACCCCACCTTTTCACCCTTGCCGGCAAGCCGGCGGTTGTTTTCTGTCACCCTTGCCCTCAGGTCGCCCCGAGCTCTCCTTTCGAGAGTGAGCCGCCCTGCGTTGCCCGGACTTTCCTCACGCGGCGCAATAGTCCGCGCGCGACGAGATCCCGCACTGTTAACATTTTTCTACTTCAGAAACTTATATTATTTTAAAAAGTGTACGTTTTACACCTCTACATCAGGAACGGACAGTAGCTCTCGGCCCAAATCACGACGATGCCGGCCAAATAGCCGAGCAACGCTATGAGCGAAATCTTCTTCACATACCAGAAGAACGGTATCTTCTCGATACCCATCGCAACCACGCCGGCGGCACTGCCGATGATAAGCAAACTGCCACCCACACCGGCCGTGAACGTAAGCAGATGCCAGAAGAGGCCGTCCTCAACAAAGTAAGATAGATAAGTAGGATCCAACCCTGTGGGATCCATATTGGTGAACATCTTGATACATGCCGACACCAAGGGAACATTGTCGACCACCGACGACAACATACCGATTATCGTAGCCATCGAGTACGGCTCGTGGATATTGGTGTTCATCGCCTGCGCGATGTCGCCCAAAACTCCGGCCTCCTACAACGCCGACACGCTCATTAAGATGCCGAGGAAGAACAAAATCGTACTCATATCGATATGACGCATGGCATGGCTCACGCGACCGCCAAACTTCGGGTCGATATGATAGCGGCTGATGATAATCTCGGTAAAGCACCAGATAATACCAAGCGAGAACATCATGCCCAAGTAAGGCGGCAGATGAGTCACCGACTTGAAAATCGGGACAAACAGCAAACCGGCTACGCCCAGGATGAGCATGGCGCGGCTAACGCCCGGAAACTCGGTGGCAATCTGCTGTGGTCCGTGGTCGGGATTGATGTGCAACTGATGCACCGGCTCCTCCTTTATCCACCGACTTGCGATTGCCAAAGGCACTATCATCGACACGAGGCTCGGCAAGAGCAGGTTGATGATGAGTTTAACCGTTGTCACCTTGTCGGCCATCCACAGCATGATGGTGGTGACATCGCCAATGGGCGACCACGCTCCGCCGGCGTTGGCCGCAAGCACAATCACACCCGCGAATATCCAACGTTCTTTCTGGTCGGGCATCATGCGGCGTATCATCATCACCATAATGATGGTGGTGGTCATATTGTCGAGCACGGCCGACATGAAGAAGGCGAAAAACGCCAGCACCCACATCAGCCGGCGCTTGTTCTTTGCTGTAATCTTCTCGGTGATAAACGAAAAGCCGCCATAGCGGTCGATGTGCTCGACAATCGTCATCGCGCCTATCAGGAAGAACAAAATCTCGGCCGTCTCGCCCAGAATCGTAGGCATCTTCTCGCCAAGCTCCGGGTCGTGAGTTGTGAGGGCGTACACACTCCACATCACGCCGCACATGATGAGCGCGAACGTGGCCTTGTTGACTTTCAACGGGTGTTCAAGCGCAATCAACAAATAGCCAATCACAAACAGTATTACCAACGTGATAATCATATCAACTAAAAGCTTTTATGGTCGTTTTTTAGGGAAATGTCGGTTTATAATCGCTGATCAGCGCAGACGGGAGCTGTCGCTCAACAGCTTGCGATCGTGCGCCACGCCCTTCGAAGCCAATGCGAAGCATATCATTGCCGCCACGGGTAGCATATTGTGCCACGCCGGCCGCCCGGCCATGTAATAAGCCGAAATGCCTACCGAGACCAGCAGAGCCAGAGTGAGCAGCACGCTTATCTTGCACAACCGATGTTGTAAGCGCAGATTCTTAAACTTGAAAATGGCTACCAACGCAAGCACCACTATCAGTGCCAACAAGGTGAGCAAACTGCCTGACAAAGCGTCGAGCGGACACATAGAGGCCGACAGGAGCGGCGCGCCGCTTGCGTCAATCACCGCCGGCATAAAGGCGTAAATCGCCAGCAACACCGCGCCCACAAAGAGATAAACCGATTGTACTCGTTGTATCATTTCTTTCAGTATTTGAAGTGTAATTAGTTATTACATAATTTATTGACCAACGAGCAACGGGCTCGATGGCTGCAAAAAGCCTGCAAAGATAAGCATTTTTAATTAAAAAAATAACTCAAATTTGAAAAATTACACTTGCCTCGAAAAAAATCGACTCTCTCCAAATGGCGAATGACGTCAGCTGTTCTTTTTATAACTCACCACGGCCCATGTAGCCATAACCGAGGCGATTAGCGTGAGAGCGCCAAGCTGGTGGGCGATAGCCGTAAATCCGCCTCCACGCACAAAGACCGTGCGTATCCCGTCGATAAAATAGTGCATCGGATTGACATACGTGGTGATATAAGCCCAATCGGGCATTGAGCGAGTCGGCGTAAACAGTCCGCTTAGCAACATGAGTATCACCACAAAGAACCACATCACCAGCATAGCCTGCTGCATGGTGGCACTATAATTCGACACCAGCAGGCCGAACGACGAGAAAAATATAGCCGTCACTATCGCAAGCAGATAGACCAACGCTAACGAGCCCTGACACGTAATGCCATATACCAGCCACGACAGAATGAAGCATACCGTCATCAGCAAGAGCCCCACAATCCAATAGGGTATCAGTTTGGCCAGGATAAACGTCCATTTCGACACCGGCGTAACATTAATCTGCTCAATAGTGCCTTTCTCTTTCTCACCCACGATGTTCAACGCCGGCAGGAACCCGCACAGCATCATCAGCAGGATGCCCATCAACGCCGGAATCATAAACACCTTATAATTCTGATGTTTATTATACAGATTCAGTGTCTGCACCTTGCCGCTGATAGCCGACGCCTTGGGCGCCACATAAGCGGTCACAATCTGCGACAGGTAGGAGGCGCCTATCGAGCCCTTTGTGCCGTTCACGGCATTGGCGGCTATAAGCACCTGCGGCCGCTCGCCGCGAGCCGTTCGCTTATCAAACTCGGGAGGAACCACCAGCACCACATCGGCATCGCTGTGCTCGATGTCTTGTAGCGCCACATTATAGCTCTCGCGCTCGCCGTTGTAGATAAAATAGGGCGACGACGCTATCGCCGATACCAACCGTCGCGATGTGGACGAGCGGTCGTTGTCGACCACATCGACCACTATATTCTTCACCTCCATGTTCATCACCCATGGCATGACGCACATAATCATCACCGGAAACACGAATATAATCTTGGGGATGAAGCTGTTGCGCCTCATCTGCAAGAACTCTTTCTCTATGAGATACTTCAATGTCATACTTCCAGACGCTTGTTAAATTTCTTCAATGCCACCGTCAGCAGCAGCACCGTGGCGCAGCCTAAAAAGGCGACCTCGCCCAGCACATCCTTGATGCCTACGCCCATTATCATCAGCTTGCGCATGGCCTGCATATAGTAACGCGGGGGCATCACAGCCGCGAGCCATTGGAGCACTCGCGGCATCGACTCGACGGGAAACAGCATACCGCTCAGCATCACAGTGGGCAGCAGCAACACCATCGCCGACACCAACAGAGCCACAAACTGGGTTTTGGCCACATTGTTGATTAGCAATCCCAACGAAAGTGCCAACACTATATACAGCAACGAGATGGCGATTATCCACACCAGCGAACCTTGCAACGGAACCTCAAGCACCCACGCCGACATGGCCAATATCACTATCAAAATCACAAAGGCTTGAACGAAATACGGCACAGCCTTCGCCACTATTATCATCAGCGGCCGCACCGGCGACACCAGCAACACCTCCATAGTGCCTTTCTCCTTCTCACGCACAATCGACACCGAAGTCATCATCGCGCAGATGAGTATCAGCAGCATGCCCATAATTGCCGGCACAAAATTGTAGGCGCTTCGCATCTGAGGGTTGTACAGTAACTTCAGATTGATGAATGAATCGGCACCGCCCGTCATCGTCGACACGGCATAGTTGCTCCACTGTTGCGCCATGTTGGGGTCGGAACCGTCTACAAGCAGCTGCACGCCGTCGTGTCGCTCGGCAAAGCGGGGGGTGAACACCACGGCCAGGTCAGCGCGCTGGTTGCGCAACATCCGCTCGGCCTCGCCGCTGCTCGCCACTGTGCCCACAAGCGTGAAATACTGCGACGCGGCAAGACGGTCGACCGCGCGGCGGGTGGCATCGTCGCTATTCAATGTCACCACCACGGTGCGCACGTTCTTCACATCGTTGGTGATAGCGAAGCCAAACAGCAACATCAACACTATGGGCATACCGAACAAAATCAACATCGTGCGCTTGTCGCGCAAGATATGTTTTGTCTCTTTTATCACAAAACTATAAAATCGTTTCATCGCTTCTAATATATTATCTCAATCGCCTCGCATGGCCTGACGGGCGAGCAAGGTGAACACATGGTCCATATCGGGCTGGTTGAGCTGACGTTTCAACTCCTCGGGCGTGCCCATTGCCTTGATTTTGCCGTCGACCATTATCGAGATACGGTCGCAGTATTCAGCCTCGTCCATATAATGGGTGGTGACGAACACGGTGATTCCGCGCGACGCCGCGTCGTAGATCAGTTCCCAGAACTGGCGCCGCGTGGCGGGGTCGACTCCACCCGTCGGCTCGTCGAGAAACACCACACTCGGCTCATGGAAGATGCTCACCGAGAAGGCCAACTTCTGTTTCCATCCCAGC
>JAFVDY010000017.1 GCA_017478265.1 Muribaculaceae bacterium
CAAGTCCGTATCAGCGGCAAGCATGGCGAGGCATGGATTAATCTGGGCAATGCGGCTTACCGCAACTATGCCCACACCGGTTTCACAGAGGCTTATATAAAAGAGGGTGACTTCTTTATCGAGTACACCACCGGCCTCGACTGGACCCAGCAAAGCGGACGTGTAACCACCGTGAACGGCTATCCTGTAATCGACAAGAATAGCGGCAACTACACCTCGCAGGTGAAGGTCAACGTTCAGCCCAACTGCCCCGAGTGTACGCTCGTCTATACCACCAACGGCCTGGCTCCAAATGCGGGTAGCAAGCAGATTAAGTACAACAATGGCACCGGTGTTGATCTTACTTTCGACAAGACCACAACGCTCAAGGTGGGTGTGCTTGTAAACGGAGTAGTGGTTGACGGCTCGGTTGTTACTCGCGACTATGTAGTCAACTCCAGCTCGCAAGGCGATAATGTGAAATTATACCTGAAAGTGCAAGGTGCTACCTCCGATCATAAACCTTATGTCTACGCTTATACCGATGACAAAACCCAAGTGACCGGCGATTTCCCGGGTTGGGCTTTGTTTGACTTTACCGAGAATGTGGGCGGTGTCGACTGGTATGTTGCCACCATTCCGGCCTCGAAAGTGAACCTGATTTTCAGCTGGGGTGACTCCAGCACTCAGACTGCTACCATCGACGATGTGCAGGGCACCGTGTTCTACACCTTTGAATATCGCATGGCCTACGACCTCACTTCGCAATATATCAACGCTATCAAAGATCCCTCGGTGTCTATCGAGATGCCAAGTGGTGAATACACCGGTAGCGTGACCACAGCGCTCACCCCGAGCTTCAGCAAGGGCTTTATTGTCTACACCACCGATGGCGTAAGCAGCCCCACTGCCAATATCACTTGGAATGATACTGAAGGCCGATATGTACCCGTCGCTACGGGCAACAGTGTCGTGGCTGACGGCGCAACGAGCGTAACGCTGAACTACAAGAACGGTCAAGCTCAAATTATTCGTGCCGCTATCGTCAATCCACAGGACGGCAAGCTTGTGCATGAGGTGGCTCGTTCTTACTGGATTAAAGAGGGAACCGGCGGCGGAGGCAGCATCACCACCAACACCGTGACCGAGAATATTCCCACCACGGGAACCAATATATTCGTAAAGAAGTCGACTTATAAAGGTTCCGGCGCTTTGCACGTACACGCGTGGGAGAATGGCGGCTCATCATTAACCACTCACCCTGGTTATGAGTTCACGGCTACCGATGTGCGTACTGTAAATGGAGTGGAATACTATTACCACCACTTCAATCAGTCGAATATCAGCATTCAGCTCAATCCAGGCGATAACACCAATCAAGCGGAGATGTCGCTCGAATTGGCAGGCAACTATTACTTCGAGTATTCCGGCACCAGCGCTTCGGCTACCGACATCTCCCAGTCGAGCGGAAATGTGACGGTGAACCCGAGCCATACAATTCCCGACCCGACAGGAAAAATAATTATATTTGTGCGCAACTCGTCCAATCCAAGTAATGTGCCAAATATCTATTATAAAAATTCAAATGGGACAACAACAGGCCCAACAACAATGTCATCTTCTAATTACGTCACTGTAAACAACGATGAGAAGTGGTACTATAAAGAAATTACAGATGGTGTGCAGCTTCTTATTATATCAGAGTCGGGATATGAAAATGCTTGGCAGAATCAGACAAAGAATATTGGCCCCGGCGAAGTCGTGGATTATACGTTCAATAATGGTAACTGCTATTGGTTCGATTATCAAGCATGGGATTATTCATACGGAGCAGATACATGGAAGGTTAACAAGGATATCAATTACACCAGTCAGCTTCCCACAACCCCTGCTTCTCGCACCAACAATGTGACAACGATGACAAACACCGTCGTTACCGCCGACCCGATTAATATCTATGTCAAGTGTTCTGACTCGTCGATTATACCATATGTATGGGCATCGAACGACGACAACGCTTACTTGACCACAGCCACTTCATGGCCCGGCGACCGCATGACCACCACAGTAGTCGTCGATGGTGTGACATGGTACTACAAGCAGATTAACAAGAACGTGACAAGCGCCAAACTGATCATCAATAACGGAAATGAGAATGGCGCGGGTAACCAAAGCCAAGTATTTACCGTTACCCCGGGCGATTACTACTTCTCGTATAATGGCTATACCGATGCCGCACTTGTTTCGAATATCACCGACTCGAAGTTGCCGTCGTGTGTACTGCCTCTCACCGGCGATACCAAGTACTGCTACTTTGAGAACAACCGTCACTTCTATTCTCCCTACATCTATCTCTGGGACGAGAAAGAGGAAACCATAGCCGGCTCATGGCCCGGCGAGCAACTGGTGGAGGCTGTGGGTACTTCGCCCGCCGGCAACACCATCTATCGCTGGACTTATAACGGCAATCTGGTGCCCACTCGGCTCAACTTCAGCGAGAGCGGTAACGACGACAATGACAATCACGTCTATAAGACCGTCGACTTCACGTTCACCAATGGCGGTTACTACAACTGCGATGGCCTGCAAGGCCAAGCCAGCGGTAGCGTGTGGAAGCTTGCCGACATCATACGCAGCGGTGTGCCGGGTGAGAAATACGTGATTGACAATAGCCTGTATGCCGCTTACTACAATCCCAACACGATTGGCGATAGCCAAGGCTCTCTCTTCGTTCGCGATGCCGATGGCGAGGCGGTTAACTACAACGTGCCTGCCCCGGGCGACAAGATTTTGAACAAGACCTTCCTCGATGTCGACTACACTCCGGGTGCCTACGAGCAAGCCAACTGGATTGAGATTCGTTCTGCCAAGAGCGGTATCGCTTCGTGGCAAACCCTCGAGGGACAAACCATCATGGGTCAGACGTTCTATGGTACATTCCAAAAGGAGAATGGCAACCCCGTGTTCTACACCGATTATACTCCAATCGACATCAACGCTGTTGCGACACCGCACGAGAACCATTACTCGCCTGCACACTTCTTGCAGAACAAGGGCGAATACTTCCTTGTTGAGCCTAAGCCGCAAGAGGTAATCCTTCTCAATGGCGTTATCTACAATAAGGACGACGGCAAGTTCTATGCCGACCCGAAGAATGGCTTGAACGCATCAAGCGACGAGGGTATCTCTATCGACACCAGCAACTACTGGCACGATGACAGCGATTTCGCTACATTCGCAAGTCAGATTACCGACGACCTTCCCGCATTCGAGCAGGTTCGCGCTATCGTCAAGTACAAGACTGCTCCGGCATCGGCTCCGGCACTGAATGGACGTACCATTAAGGCTACAAGCAATGGCGGCAACTTCACAGTAGACCTCATCACCGCCAAGACCAAGGACAATGACAATGACAATGTCGTCACCGAAATCGAAACCATCAAGGGCGACAGCGACAAGGCCAAGACGGTGCAGGCCGTGCGCTACTACAACCTTATGGGCGTAGGCAGCAGCACACCGTTCGATGGTGTCAACATCGTCGTCACCACCTACACCGACGGAACCCAATCCTCCACAAAACTCCTCCGATAACCTCTCTCCGACCATCGGAGTAGCAAATAAACAACAACCGGAACAGCCTCACGCTGCTCCGGTTGTTCTCGTCCTCCCCCTACAATCGCCTGTTGTTTACCACTGTCCCATGCCCGCCAATGCCGCCGGAACGGCGGACCCCATTAATAACCCCACCCTAAGGAGCCCCCCGCACACAAAAACCGGAACGGCCCTCAGAGCCGTCCCGGTAGCTTAACGCCGCGCGTGCCGGGTTAGCGGCGCGGCTTAATCTGCTTAAAGAAGTCGTTGCCCTTGTTGTCAACAAGGATAAACGCCGGGAAATCGACCACGTCGATTTTCCACACAGCCTCCATCCCGAGCTCGGGGTATTCGACACATTCAATGCTCTTGATGCTGTTCTGCGACAGGATCGCCGCCGGACCGCCGATGCTGCCCAGGTAGAAACCGCCGTACTTCTGGCACGCGTCGGTCACGCATTGGTCGCGGTTGCCCTTGGCAATCATCAGCAGACTCGCGCCCTGGCTCTGGAACAGCTCCACGTAGGGATCCATGCGGCCGGCTGTGGTCGGACCCATCGAGCCGCAAGGCATTCCCGCGGGTGTCTTCGCCGGTCCGGCGTACAGCACGGGGTGGTCCTTGATATACTGCGGCAGTCCCTTGCCGGCGTCGTAGCTCTCCTTCCACTTGGCGTGAGCGATGTCGCGGCCCACAATGATGGTGCCGCTCAGCGACAGACGCGTCGACACGGGATACTTGTCGAGCTGCTCGAGAATCTCCTTCATCGGGCGGTTGAGATCCACCTTCACGGCGTCGCCCTCGCCGGCCTTACGCAGCTCCTCGGGAATGAGCGCTCCGGGGTTGTCGTCGAGCTTCTCAATCCACACGCCCTCGCGGTTGATCTTTGCCTTGATGTTGCGGTCGGCGCTGCAGCTCACGCCCAGACCTATCGGGCACGACGCGCCATGACGCGGCAGGCGCACAATACGCACGTCGTGAGCCATATATTTGCCGCCGAACTGAGCGCCCAAACCTATGCGATGGGCCTCGGCAAGCACTTCCTTCTCAAGCTCCACGTCGCGGAACGCGCGACCGGTCTCGTCGCCCGTGGTGGGCAGACTGTCGTAGTAGTGCGTCGACGCGAGCTTCACCGTCAGCAGGTTCTTCTCGGCGCTCGTGCCGCCAATCACAAATGCGATGTGGTAGGGCGGGCAAGCCGCAGTGCCCAGCGTCTTCATCTTCTCCACCAGGAAGGGCACGAGGGTCTTAGGGTTAAGCACCGCCTTCGTCATCTGGTAGAGGTAGCTCTTGTTGGCGCTGCCGCCGCCCTTGGTCACACACAGGAAGCGGTATTCCATGCCTTCGGTGGCCTCAAGGTCGATTTGTGCCGGCAAGTTGCAGCGAGTGTTCACCTCGTCGTACATCGTCAGCGGAGCGTTCTGCGAGTAGCGAAGGTTCTCTTGCGTGTAGGTGTTGTACACGCCGCGCGACAGCGCTTCCTCGTCGCAAAAGCCCGTCCACACCTGCTGACCCTTCTCGCCGTGGATGATGGCGGTGCCGGTGTCCTGGCACAACGGCAGCTTGCCTTTCACGGCCACCTCAGCGTTGCGAAGGAACGTGAGAGCCACGTAGCGGTCGTTGTCGCTCGCCTCAGGGTCGCTCAGAATGTGTGCCACCTGCTCGTTGTGAGCGCGACGAAGCATGAACGACACATCGCGGAACGCGTGCTGCGCCAGCAGCGTCAGAGCCTCGGGCTCAACCTTTAAGATGGGCTTGCCCTCAAACTCGCCCACACTCACGTAGTCCGACGTAAGTTTATAATACTCTGTCTTGTCCTCTCCCAATTGGAACATGGGAGCATACTTAAACTCAGGAGTTGTTGCCATAGATCTGTTGAGTTGATAATCGGTTATTTTGTTGTGAATTTTCTGTTTCAATGCCGCAAAGTTACGGATTTTTTCCGACTTATCACCCCATCCGCCCAAAAAATAACCCAAACACGGCAAGCTGTGCCCAAGCGAATGTAGGGACGCGCCATGCCGCGTGTCGCGCCCCACCCACTATCCCCCCATCGCTCCACAACAAAAAAAATAATTTGTTCAATTCGTCTAATTCGTTAAATTTGTAGTTTTAAAAACCCAAAAATAATTCGTGAAAATTCGTCGGTTTATCCCGTCCGCGAACCAAATTTTACCACTTAAATTGAACTTTTTTGTTAAAAACGTTGATTATTAGAGATATTGTTTATACCTTTGCGGCGGTTTTAACGGAAAAAAGCGTGAAAAAGCTTGCCGAATTGACACTACTGTTGAAAGGCCGTTCCGCTGACGTTCAAGTGATTACATCTCACTTGGCGGGCGACTTTTTCGACGAACCCGAGCCCTGCGAGGTGCGCTCGGCCAGTGTTGATGTGGCAATAAAAGTGGTGCCTCGCGGCGAGTGGCTCAACCTCGACATGGCCATCAAGGGAGAGTTGACGATACCGTGTGACCGGTGCCTCGACGATATGACACATCGAGTCGACACCGAGTACCACTTGACGGTGAAACCGGGACGAGAATTCGACGACAGCGTCGACGGAGTGCTGCAAGTGCCCGCCCACTGGCGAGAACTCGACCTCTCGCCCATGGTGCGCGACACGGTTATGCTCACCATCCCGATTATGCACGTACATCCGTCGGTGGATGAGTGCAACAGCGAGATGATAGAACGGCTCGAGCAACACCGAGGTGCCGACACACTGCCGGATAACTCAAAACCCGCCGCCGACCCACGCTGGGACGCCCTTAACGCACTTATTAAACAAGAATAACGAACAAAACGAAACATATAAAAGATTAAACTAAAATGGCACATCCTAAACGTAGACAATCGAAGACCCGTACTGCCAAGCGTCGTACTCACGATGTAGCAGTAGCTCCCACTATCGCTCAATGCTCCAACTGCGGCGCATGGCACGTGTATCACACCGTATGCCCCGAGTGCGGTTATTACCGCGGACGCAAGGTGTTTGAGGACGAGGCCGCTATCTAAGCCGACTTGCACGGCTTAAGCTATAGTGAGAATTCCATAATCCTGAATATTCTTGCCGTGAACGCCGGCCGGCGAGCTCACCGAGTGGTATTCAGGATTTCTCTTTTCGATTTAGGTTAAAACGAAACAAACCAACAGCAATCAACGCCAAGAGACGCCATCCCCACAAGGAGCGCGGACTCTTGTGAAAAATATTGACAACGATTATGCTTAATGCAAAAATCACGGGCTTGGCTTCTTACTTGCCCGACTATATTCTCGACAACGACGAACTCTCACGCATGGTCGACACCAACGACGAGTGGATCACCACACGCGTAGGCATCAAGGAGCGACGTATGCTCAAAATGGACGTCGGCTCGTCGTATATGGGCATTCAGGCCGTCAACAAATTGCTTGAAGAAACCGGTACCGGCAAGGACGAGGTCGACGCCATGATTTGCGTCACCAGCAACCCCGACTACCGTTTCCCCTCCACAGCCTCGGTCATCATTCATGAGTGCGGACTGGAGAAGAATTGCTACGGCTACGACATTCAAGCCGCTTGCGCCGGTTTTATCGTCGCAGCTCACATCGCCAACGGCTATATCCGGGCCGGACTTCACAAGAAGGTGATTGTGGTGTGTACCGAGAAAATGTCGTCGATGGTCAACTACGCCGACCGCGCCACCTGCCCGCTATTCGGCGACGGCGCCGCCGCTGTGCTCATGGAGCCTTGCGCCGAGGAGGGCTACGGGTTTATCGACGGCGTCTTCCACGTCGACGGTAGCGGACTCCACAACCTTATCTACAAGGCAGGAGGAAGCGCAAAACCCACCACCGCCGACACCGTGGCGGCAGGCGAACACTTCCTCTATCAGGAGGGACGCGCCGTATATCGCCACGCCGTAATCGATATGTACACCGCCTCAAAGGACATCATGCAACGCAACGGACTCACCGTCGACGACCTCACTTGGTTCGTGCCTCACCAGGCCAACCTGCGTATTATCGAGGCTGTGGGCGACCGACTGAAAATCGACCGCGACAAGGTGCTGGTCAACATTCAGAAGGTGGGCAACACCAGCGGAGCATCTATTCCACTGTGTATGGACTGGCATAAGGATAAGTTCAAGAAAGGCGACAAGATTGTGCTTACAGCATTCGGCGCCGGTTTCACCTGGGGGTCGATGTACCTCGTATGGGAATAATACCGATGGCCGAACAGAAAAAAGAACATCGGGCCGGGTTCGTCAACATTGTGGGAAACCCCAACGTCGGGAAATCGACGTTGAGCAACCTGCTTGTTGGCGAACGCCTGTCTATTATCACCAGCAAGGCGCAGACCACGCGACACCGCATAATGGGCATCGTCAACACGCCCGACTATCAAATCGTGTTCAGCGACACACCGGGCGTGCTCAAACCCAAATTCCGCCTCCAGGAGAGTATGCTCGTCTATTCGCAAGGCGCTCTCGTCGACGCCGATGTGCTGCTCTACGTGACCGACGTGATCGAGAGCCCCACCAAAAATCAGGAGTTTCTCGACCGCGTGGCAAAAGAGCAAATTCCGGTGCTGCTGGTAATCAACAAAATCGACCTGCTCAAGAGTCAGGATGAGCTACTGGCGCTCGTCGACCGCTGGAAACAGCTCCTGCCGCAGGCCGAGGTGTTCCCCACGTCGGCCTTGCATAAGTTCAACGTCGACAATATCATGAAACGCATCGTCGAGCTACTGCCCGTCTCGCCGCCTTACTTCGGCAAGGACGCGCTCACCGACCGCAACTCCCGCTTCTTCGTAACCGAAATCATACGCGAGAAAATACTACTCACCTACGACAAGGAGGTGCCATACGCCACGCAGGTCATAGTAGAGCGCTTCGACGAGCAGGAGAAGGCGATTCACATCATGGCCGTAATCTATGTCGAGCGCGACAGCCAGAAGGGCATCATCATCGGCCATCAGGGACGCAAGCTCAAGCACGTGGGCATCGAGGCTCGAAAGGACATAGAACGCTTCTTCGAGAAGAGGGTATTCCTCGAACTCTTCGTCAAGGTGGAACGCGACTGGCGAAACCAGGAGAACAAGCTCAAAGCCTTCGGCTACATCGAGTAACCTCGTCGCACTCGTCCACTTCTATACTGAATAAATGAAAACAATCGGCATCATAAGCGACACTCACAGCTACTGGGACGACCGATATGCCGTCCATTTCGCCGACTGCGACGAAATCTGGCACGCGGGCGACATAGGCAACGAGCAGGTGCTCGACCGCCTCGCCGATGTGGCGCCCGTAGTGCGGGCCGTCTGGGGTAATGCCGACGGACAACCCCTACGCCGCCGGCTCAAGGAAACCGAGCTCTTCACTGTCGAGGGCGTGAAAGTGATGCTCACACACATCGGGGGCTATCCCGGACGTTACGCACCTGGCATTCGCAACCGACTCGACCTGTACCAACCAAAAATCTTCGTCTGCGGACACAGCCATATCCTCAAAGTCATGCCCGACCGCGCTCTGGGAGTGCTCGTCGTCAATCCCGGCGCCGCCGGACGTCAAGGATGGCAGAAGGTGCGCACCCTGCTACGCCTCACACTCGACAACGGCAACATAGCCGGCTGCCAAATAATCGAACTAGCCGACGACCGCCTACACCCACAAGGCCACCTCCTCGACTGACACCCGCACAACATCCCGCAATTAAATCCCAAATCGGTTGTTAGGCCGAAAACAGGTTGGTTTTGGCAAAGTTTTTTGCTCATTCAATGCCCTGCGATATACGTTTAAGCGGTTGTGGCCGTTATTATTATAGGGCTTAAAGGAATTTTTGAAGAAAAAAATGACGATGAAGATAAAAGTGATTACAGCCGTGGAGGCGCTGGCGGCAATGCTGGCGCTGGCTTCGTGCCACACCACCGAGGAGAATTATAAGCGCTCCTACGATATCGCGGTCAACAAGAGCCGGACAGGCACGAGCGCGAGCGAGTATCAGGCTCGGCAAATAGAGCGTATGCGCAATACCACTGAGGTCGACGGCGACAGCGTGCGCGTGATTCGCAACTATTTCAACGTCGTCGACGACAGCGCGTCGGTGGTTAAGCGTTACAGTGTGGTGGTGGGAGAGTTCCGTCAAAAGTTTAACGCCATGAGCTTCCGGCAACGCCTGCGCGACGACCGTCAGCCGGCCTACGTCGTTTACACCGGCGAGCCCGACAAAATGTATCTGGTGGTGGCCCACGGCTACGACGAACTCGACGTCGCGGCGGCCTATATCCGCATCATCGACAAGCAGACGAAGTGCAAGCCGTCGATTCCCAAACCATGGATTCTCGAGAAGATAAGGAAATGAACCGATTACGAATTATAGCGGCCTTAGCGCTCGCGCTGGTGGCGCTCACGGCAGCGGCCCGGGTGCCGCGTGCCGACAACACGTTCATACCTAAGCCACCGGTCGACATCAGCGCCGAGATCGACTTCGGCCGCGACAGCGTGGCCGTCAACAGCCGCGAGGTGATTGTGATACACTCCAGCTATTACGCCGGAAACGACCGCTCACGCTTCTCGCGCGACGGAGTGATCGACCAGTATCGGCACTACGACGTCAGCCCGCACTACCTCATCACCCGTGACGGCACCATCTATCGTATGGCGCCCGACAGCGCGGTGTGCTACCACGCCGGAGCCGGAGCGCTGCCCGACAACGGACGCGACAGCCTCAACTCCTGCTCAATAGGCATCGAGATTATCAACACCAAGCGCGAAGGGCCCACCGAGGAGCAATACCGCTCGCTCGCCAGGTTGGTCGACGACTTGGTGGAGCAATATCCCATCACCCACATCGTGGGGCACAGCGACATCGCTCCGGAGCGCAAAACCGACCCCTGGGCCTTCTCGTGGCGAAGGCTCGAGCGTATGCTCGCGCTGCCCACTCGCCGCCAGCTCCTCAACCGCTAATAATCTTACACTCGACTTATATGCTGAAATTTATCTCATGGAACGTGAATGGCCTTAGGGCCGTGGCCGGCAAAGGCTTTGCCGAGGTGTTTAACCGGCTCGACGCCGACTTCTTCTGCTTGCAGGAAACCAAGCTGCAGGAGGGGCAAATCGACCTCCAATTCGACGGCTACACCGCCTATTGGGATTATGCCGAGAAGAAAGGCTACAGCGGCACGGCTATCTTTACGCGCCACAAGCCGCTGGCCGTCACGCGCGGCATCGGCGTCGACGAGCACGACCACGAGGGACGCTGTGTCACTCTCGAGATGGAGCGATTCTTCCTCGTCACCGCCTATGTACCTAACAGTCAGGACGGACTCCGACGACTCGACTACCGCATGCGATGGGACGACGACTTCCGGGCCTACTTGCTGCGGCTCGCGTCGAAAAAACCGGTCATAGTATGCGGCGACCTCAATGTCGCTCACCAAGAGATCGACCTCAAGAATCCCAAGACCAACCGCCGCAACGCCGGATTTACCGATGAGGAGCGCGACGAGATGTCGCGACTGCTCGACGCGGGATTTGTCGACTCCTGGCGTAGCCTCAACCCCGATGTCGAGGGAGTCTATTCCTGGTGGAGCTACCGATTCAAGGCGCGCGAGAAGAACGCCGGCTGGCGCATCGACTATTTCCTTGTCAGCGCCGACGCCGCGCCGCTCATCGATGGCGCACGCATCCACACCGACATCTACGGCAGCGACCATTGCCCCGTAGAGCTCACAATGCGCCTCGATTGAGACGGAAAGCTGTTTTTACCACATACGAAAGAAGCCTGCCGCAACCGGCAGGCTTCTTTATTATCGATAAAAGATGTGTTAGCTCAATCACTATCTCTTTGTGAAATACTAATCGATCTCCTCGTCGGCCTCGTAGCCACCCATCTCGCGGATAGCGTTCTTCAGCATCACATACTGCTGGAACAGGTGGTTGACGGGTACCTCGTCCACGGTGTAGTCGTGCATCGGGCTCTTGAGGTAGAAGCTCAGGAAGCGTTGGGTGCCGCAGCGGCCGGCGCGCTTAGCGAGGTCCATGAGCAAGCAGAGGTCGAGGCAGAGCGGAGCGGCGAGAATAGAGTCGCGGCACAGGAAGTTGATCTTAATCTGCATCGGGTAGCCCATCCAGCCGAAGATGTCGATGTTGTCCCAGCCCTCCTTGTTGTCGTTGCGGGGAGGATAGTAGTTGATGCGTACCTTGTGGTAGTAGTCGCTGTAGAGGTCGGGTTGCTCGTCGGCAACGAGAATCGACTCCAGAGTCGACAGCTTCGAAACCTCCTTAGTGCGGAAGTTGGCGGGCTCATCAAGCACGAGGCCGTCGCGGTTGCCGAGGATGTTGGTCGAGAACCAGCCGCTCAAGCCGAGCATACGGGTGCCGATGATGGGGGCGAAACCGCTCTTCACCAGCGTTTGGCCGGTCTTGAAGTCCTTACCTGCGATGGGGTTCTTGGTCTCTTCGGCAAGCTGCCACATGGCGGGAATGTCGACGGTGGTGTTGGGAGCGCCCATGATGAAGGGGCAGTCCTCCTTGAGAGCGGCGTAGGCGTAGCACATCGAGGGAGCGATGTGGTCCACGTCGTTGGCCTTCATAGCGGCCTCAAGGCTCTCGATGGTGGCGTGTACCTTCTCGTCGGGAGCGACGTAAATCTCGGTGCTGGCGGCCCAGAGCACTACCACGCGGTCTACACCCTTCTCCTTCTTGAAGTTGCGGATGTCCTCACGCAGCTGCTCCACCATATCCCAGCGATCCTTGCATTGCTTCACGTTGTCGCCGTCCAAGCGCTTCGCGTAGTTCTTGTCGAACGCGGCCTTAAGCGGCTTGATTGCCAGCAACTCGTCCTTCACGGGGTTGATGTCCTTCTCCTTCAGCACCTCGGCGTTGATTGCGCTCTCGTAGGCGTTGGCGGGGTAAACGTCCCAAGCAGCGAACTCAATGTCCTTGAGGTCGGCAATGGGCACGATATCTTTGTAATGTAGATACTTCTTGTCGGCACCGCGACCAACGCGGATTTTGTCGTACTGCGTCATTGAGCCTACGGGCTTGGTTAAGCCTTTGCGGGTCATGAGAACGCCGGTGATAAACGTGGTACTTACTGCACCTAAACCTACTACCATGATACCAAGTTTGCCGGTAGCCGGTTTAACATTAGTTGTAGCCATAATTTTTCTTTAAATTAATCTTAAAAATCTATTTGTTTCAATTTATTTTACTTCATTCCGCCGATAGTCTTGTCGCTTGGGACATCGCTGTCGGGCTATTCTTGCCGTGGTAGTAACTCGTTTGTGTCGAGGGTGGGGGAGCTCTGCCTCATGGTGGCTTAGAGGGAGGTCCGTTTCTCGCTTCTTTGCCGTCGGTGTGGCTAATAAGGTCAATTTTAGCCCTGACGGGGTGTTTTTATTACTTTAGGCAAGAAAAACGCGACAAAATTAAGCTAATATTTTGAACTGCAAAATAGTTTTTGGGGCTGAAAAAGCTAATTAAATCTAAAACTTCACCTGTTATGTTAACAAATATTGAATTATATCGACTAATAGCCGTATATGTAAATATTTGTAAATAGGGCTTGAGCCGCTTTTCACCCGTTTTTGAGCGTTTTTCAGTGAATTTTGAAAAACACCGTACGATTCACGATGTGAATTAATGTTTTACGATTTCGTGCGCCGAAATGCTCTTCAATCCGATGCCCGCCGCTATATATAAATATGTGGTAATATATAAATATGTGGCAATATATAAATACTCCCGCTATATATAAAATTTATGTCGTTTGCGACAGTGGTTGTAACATTCACCACCTACCATTTTCCATCGAAGAAACATCTTCCATCTCACATCTTCCATCTTCCATCTTCCATCTTACATCGAAGAGGCATCTTCCATCGAAGAAAGCGTGTTAAAATATGTAATCACGAGTTAAATAATATTGAATTTTAGCAAATTCGGGAATTTTTATGTAATTTTGCAACCGTAAGACTTAACATAAGCCTACATTACCTCAAACAATTTATCATATTTAAACAACTGTTAACGTTATGAAGACAACTCCTAAGATTAAGGTTATAGCCGACAGCTCGTCGACGCGTACCGAATGGTGCCTCATCGACGATCACGAAATCTTGGCTCACGCCGTCACAACGGGGTTGAACCCTATGTTCCTCACGCGTCGTGAGATAAGTCATATCATACGACTCGAATTACCTAAGGAGTTCTTTCATCGACGTTGGGATATCATTCATTTCTATGGCGCGGGATGCTCCTCCCCCGAGAAAATAAAGATTGTGGAGGCATCGCTCGTGGCACAGTTCAAAACGCCGGCCGATGTCGAGAGCGATATGCTCGGAGCGGCGCGTGGACTACTGCTCGACCAGCCGGGACTCGCCTGCATCTTGGGAACGGGTAGCAACAGCTGTCAGTACGACGGCGCGGCTATCGTTAAGCGAGTACGCGCCGGGGGCTTCATACTCGGTGATGAGGGCGGAGGCAGCGCCCTCGGGCGACTATTTATCGGCGACTTGATCAAAGACCTCGCACCACGCGAGCTCATCGAGGAGTTTGAGATGCAGTTCAACCTCACCATCGACGGAATTATGGATCAGGTCTACAACAACCCATACGCCAACCGTAACCTCCGCAACTACTCGCTGTTTCTCGCCGAACATATCGACAACGATTATGTGCGAACTTTGGTAACCAACGAGATTGACCGTTTCTTCGTGCGACACATTTGCCAGTACGACTATAAGGAACTTCCGGTGTGCTTCGTGGGCACTATCGCCACCAAGTTCAGCGAAATTCTGCTGCAAGTGGCTGAACGATACGACGTCAAAGTGAAGAAAATCGTAAGCAATAGCATGCCCGGACTCGTCTCCTTCCACCAAATGAACTGACCCCGAAATGCACGCCTACCACTGTCCCACCCGATAATAATTCGTAAAATCCGTGTAATTCGTTGACAAAAAAATACCAGTGCCCCCTGTCACAACCCCAAAGAATAATTCGTAAAATTAGATCGATTCGAGAAATTAGAGATCGCAAGTTCGTTAAATTTGTAGTTTAAAACCGGCGACTTCTCGTACTCTCTCCATATGTACACTCGTATACTAATTTTTTTATAACATCGGCTAGCCCGACCGTCTAAGCCCTAATTCCCGGTGTACCAGCGGTATAGTGCGGGCACCCCCTCTTCGAGCTCCACCGTGTGGCGCCAGCCGAGCGAGTGCAGGCGGCTCACGTCGGTGAGCTTGCGTGGCGTGCCGTCGGGCTTGCTGCTGTCCCAGCGGATTTCGCCCTTGTATCCCACAGCCTTTTTCACCAGCGAGGCGAGGTCGGCAATCGATGTCTCAATGCCGGTGCCGATGTTCAGATGGCAGTTGCGCGTCTCATCGCCCGTGCCGCGCAGTTGGACGAAGTCGATGTGCTCAAGGCAGTACACGCAGGCGCTCGCCATGTCGTCGCTCCACAGGAACTCCCGCAGCGGAGTGCCCGTTCCCCACAGCGTAAGGCTGTTCTCCTCAATGCCGTATCGCTTGAGCGTGCGAACTATCGTGAAGTAGTCGTCACCACCGTCAATGCCCTCGACGGGCCGGCGGTTAAGGTCGTCGCGCAACTCGTCCTCGCGCTTCTCGTTGAGCAGGCGAGCCAGATGCATCTTGCGTATCATGGCCGGCATCACGTGGCTCGTCTCAAGGTTGAAGTTGTCGCGCGGGCCGTACAGGTTGGTGGGCATTACGGCTATATAGTTGGTGCCGTATTGCAGATTGAAGCTCTCGCACATCTTCAGCCCGGCGATTTTAGCGATGGCGTAGGGCTCGTTGGTATACTCCAACGGCGAGGTCAGTAGCTGATCCTCGGCAATGGGCTGTCCGGCATGGCGCGGATAGATGCACGTGCTGCCCAGGAACAGCAACTTCTGCACACCGTGACGCCAACTCTCGCCTATCACGTTCTGCTGAATAGCCAGATTGCGGTAGATGAAATCGGCCCTATACCGCAGATTAGCCATTATGCCTCCCACGTGCGCCGCGGCAAGCACCACCACTTCGGGCCGCTCGCGGTCGAAAAACTCGCGCGTTGCCACGCTGTCCATCAGGTCGAGCTCGCTGTGGGTGCGACCCACCAGATTATGGTAACCCTTCAACTCCAGTTGGCGCCAGATTGCGCTACCCACCAGGCCGCGATGTCCGGCCACATATATCTTGCTGTCTTTCTTCATACAACGATGCTTTTTATCCTGTTTTTCATCGCAAAGATAAGCATTTATGCCAAATATTCGCCCTTTCGTACCGAAAAAGATATAAAAATAATGTTATTTAATTTCTAATTGACGAGAAATTACTACCTTTGCACGATTTTTCGAGACAAAATACTATAAAAGAACAAAAGCAATAAACAATGATTTATCCAGTACTTAGTGCCGAAGAGGCTGCCGAATTTGTGCAGAATGGCATGAATGTAGGCGTTTCGGGTTTTACCATTCCCGGTAATCCTAAAAAGGTACCTCCCGCGATTGCGGCGAAAGCTCGTCGCGAGCATGAGGCAGGTCGTGAGTTCCGCATCAATTTGTTCAGTGGCGCATCCACCAACGATTATACCGACGGTGAGCTCTCGCGTGCCCACGCTATCAACTTCCGCGCTCCCTATCAGTCGTCGCCCGAGCTCAGGCCGCGCATCAACGCCGGTGAGCTTCACTACAACGACCGTCACTTGAGCGAGATGGCTCAGGAGTTCCGCTACAACTATTACGGCAAGATGGACGTCGCCATTATCGAGGCGCAAAGTATCACCGACGACGGCGAAATCGTCCTCGGAACGGCCGTCGGCAACAGCCCCACGTGGCTCAAGGTGGCCGACAAGGTGATAGTTGAGATTAACGACCAGCTGCCTGAGAGCATACGTGGTTTGCACGACATCTACCTGCCGCTCGACCCGCCTAATCGTCGCGAAATACCCATCTACTCCGCGCACGACCGTGCCGGTAAGCCCACCGCTCACGTCGACCCCAAAAAGGTGCTGGGTGTAGTCTATACATCTTTCCCGCTGGGTAAGAACGAGGCTTTCACTCCAGTCGACGAAACCACGCGGCGCATCGGCGAGAACGTGTGCCAGTTCCTCATCGACGAGATGGCCAGCGGCCGTATGCCCAAGTCCTTCCTGCCAATTCAAAGCGGTGTGGGCAACATCGCCAACGCCGTGCTCGACTCGCTTGAGAGCAGCACTCAAATCCCCGCCTTCGAGATGTACACCGAGGTGGTGCAGGATAGTGTGCTCAAGCTCCTCGAGAGCGGACGATGCAAGTTCGCCAGCACCTGCTCAATGACTTTCAGCCACGAGGCTATGGTTGAGTTCTTCAATCATTCGGCTCAGCTGCACGACAAGCTCCTAATGCGACCCAGCGAAATCAGCAACAACCCCGAGGTAATCCGCCGAATAGGCGTAATCTCGATGAACACGGCCATTGAGGCCGACCTGTTCGGCAACATCAACTCGTCACACGTGAGCGGAACTCGACTCATGAACGGTATCGGCGGATCGGGCGACTTCACTCGCAACGCCTACACCAGCATCTTCATGTGCCCCTCTATCAAGAAGGACGACTGCATTTCTACCATCGTGCCTATGGTGACCCACGTCGACCATACCGTTCACTCGGTCGATATTATCGTCACCGACCAGGGCGTGGCCGACCTGCGCTTCAAGGACCCCAACCAGTGTGCCGAGGAAATAATCGAGAAGGCGGCTCACCCCGTATATCGTCCTCTGCTGCGTGAGTATCTCAGCCTGTGCAAGAAAGGACACGTGCTGCAGAATCAAGACCTCGCTCTGTCGTTCCACCGCACTCTCGCTCTCGAGAAGGATATGCGTAAGACCGACTTCTCTCGCTTTATCGTCAAGTAACGATTGGCGACCGACATCGCATAACTCCCGGCACCGATTTTTCGGGGCCGGTTTTTTTTGCGCATAAGGGTACTGAAAAACTCGTATTTTGGTTGCCACTATTCTTAAAGAATGTGAAAAATAACGCGGTTGCAACGCTTTTCATGCCGGCAAACAGCAATTTATTGAAATTTTTCTTTAATATCTCACAAATTATGTTTTACTTTGCAGCCGCTAAAAAGCAAAATACGACATCTTTTACAGAAAAAAGAAATATTAGTAACATTAAAATTTTTGAAGTTATGACAAAAGCTGAAATTCAAGAAAGAGTAACCGATATCATCGTTGATCGTCTTGGCGTTAGCAAGAGCGAGGTGACAGAGAACGCTACCTTTACTCAAGACCTGGGCGCCGATAGCCTCGACACTGTTGAGTTGATGATGGAACTCGAGCGTCAGTTCGACGTTAAGATCCCCGACGAGGTTTCGGAGAAGATTCAGACCGTAGGCGACGTTGTTGAGCTTATCGCTGAGCAACAGGCCTAATCGCGGTACCGATTCTTCGGGTACACAACGAGCCGCAACATTTTTTTGACGACTATAAAACACGAGTTAGCGCCGCCGCGCGAGGCTCTCTCACGTGGCGGCACGCTACCGCGGCTATAGCGGAACAGAATTATCATTTTTTACTTTATTACTCCTCCTAATCTTAATATGGAATTAAAGCGAGTAGTAGTAACAGGTCTTGGAGCTATCACGCCTTTGGGCAACGATGTCGCCACCACGTGGGCGAACGCCCTCAAGGGTATGAGCGGCGCAGGACCTATTACTCATTTCGATGCATCACTTTTCAAGACACACTTCGCTTGCGAGGTGAAGGACTTCAACCACGAGGACTACGGCATGGATCGCCGCGAGGCTCGGCGCCTCGACCTTTATGCGCAATACGCCATCGCTTCGGCTAAGCAAGCGCTCGAGGATTCGCAACTGCTCGACGACAATGCCGGCACCAACCGCGACAACGTGGGCGTAATCTACGCCAGCGGCATCGGCGGCTTGCACACCTTCGAGCAAGAGGCAGGCTACTATGCCCAGCACGCTGCCGACGGACCGCGATACAACCCCTTCTTCATCCCCATGATGATTGCCGACATCGCTGCCGGACACATCTCGATGCGATGGGAACTGCGTGGACCAAACTTCGGAGTTGTAAGCGCGTGCGCGACTTCCACCAACGCTATGATCGATGCCTTCAACTACGTGCGGTTGGGGAAGGCCGACGCCATCGTTACCGGCGGTAGCGAGGCTCCGATTTTCCCCGCTGGTGTGGGAGGTTTCAACGTCATGAAAGCGCTTTCAACGCGCAACGATAGCCCGGAGACCGCATCACGTCCCATGAGCGGATCTCGCGACGGTTTCGTAATTGGCGAAGGTGCTGTTTGCCTCATCTTTGAGGAACTTGAGCACGCTCTCAAGCGCGGCGCGAAGATTTATGGCGAGGTGATTGGCGGTGGCATGAGCGCCGACGCTTATCACATCACGGCCACTCACCCCGAAGGCTTGGGGGCTAAACTCGTAATGCAACGCGCTCTCGACGACGCCGGCATACGCCCCGAGGATGTCGACTACATCAACGTTCACGGCACTTCAACACCCGTGGGCGACGTGAGCGAGGTGAAAGCGATTACCGACGTCTTCGGCAAGCACGCCTACGACCTCAGCATTTCCTCCACCAAGTCGATGACAGGACACATGCTCGGCGCTACCGGTGCTATGGAAGCGCTATTCTGCCTGCTGGCTTGCAAAGAGGGTATTGTACCGCCAACAATCAACCACGCCGACGACGACAAAGACGAGAATATCGATTACAACCTCGACTTCACCTTCAACAAGGCGAAAGAACGTGAAATCAATATCGCTCTGTCTAACACATTCGGCTTTGGAGGACACAACGCTACTATCGTCGTGAAGAAGTGGAAATAAGATAGAACAGCATTTTAACGCCCAACATTGGGATGATGAGAATGACTGATCTCATAGCATTCGTGAAGTTCCTTTTCGCTAAGGATAAGGGACTTCACGTTTTTATTCATTCAGTCACCGGATTCTATCCGCGCGACATCAAGCTTTACCGGCTCGCACTCGTCCACCGCTCGATGCCCGTCAAAACGCCCGACGGACATTGGGCCAACAACGAGCGGCTCGAATTTCTCGGCGATGCCGTGCTCGACGCTATTGTCGGCAACTACCTCTATCACAAGTATCCCGACAAGCACGAGGGATTTCTCACCGCCACGCGGGCCAAAATCGTACAGCGTGAGAGCCTCAACCGCATAGGGAAGCTCTTTAAAATCGAAAGCCACGTCAGAGCCTCCTCCCACTCGTCGTCACACAACTCCTACATCGCCGGCAACGCTGTCGAGGCTCTCGTGGGCGCCATTTACCTCGACCGCGGCTACGAGGCCTGCCGGCGCTTTATCGAGCGTCGTATCATCGCGCGCAATCTCAACATCGACGACCTCGTCAACACCGAACAAAACTTCAAGTCGCGACTCATAGAGTGGACGCAGAAGAACCATATCAACATCGAGTTTGAGCTCGTCGACACTTTCAACGACTCCGACAACAACCCGGTATTTAAAACAGCTATTCTTCTCGGAGGTATCTTTGCCGCCGACGGTAGCGGTTATTCCAAGAAGGAAAGCCACCAGAACGCCTCACGCACTGCCTACGAGCGACTGCACTCCGACCCCATCTTCACCCGCCAAGTCCTCGCAACCGCACCACAGTAAAGTGGACAAGTGTATGAGTGGACAACCTATAAAACTGAAAAACAATGAAAACAGCGGCAATCGATACATCGGGCTCTCGCCCATGGCGCACCAAAGGTTTGGTGTGCGCGATGGTCTCGGGTGCCACCTTCGGCATGATGCCGCTGTTCTCTATTCCGGCTCTCGAGGCCGGCATGAGCACCTTTACCGTGGTTGCCTACCGCTTTTTGCTCGGCACCGCGGCTATGCTGGCGATGTTGCTCGTGTGCCGGCAAAGTCTGCGCGTCTCTTTTGGCGAACTCTGGCGCATCACCGTTCTTGCCGTGCTCAACATTGTGTCGGCAGTGACGCTCATCTATGGCTACAACTTGATGCCGAGCGGTGCAGCCACCACGGTGCAGTTCTCGCACCCCATCTTCACCTGCGTGCTGCTCATGCTGTTTTTCCGCGAGCGTCCGCGAGTGCTCACAGTAGTGGCGATATTGCTTGCCGTGCTGGGGGTGGCGGCAATCTCCGATTTTGATGGCGATGGCGACATGTCGCTCTACGGAGTGGCTATCGAGCTACTGTCGGGTCTCGCTTATTCTTTCTACATGATTTTAGTGCCTAAATTCCGGCTGCAAAGCATGGACAGCACCAAGCTCACGTTCTACGTATTCCTGGTGAGCACACTACTCATGGTGGCGGTAGCGCTCGCCGTCGACGGCACGGGGCAAGCGACTCTTGCTTTTGCCGACAAGCGTGTGGCGTTCAGCCTGTTGTTGCTCGGCATAATACCCACAGCCTTGTCCAACATCACGCTCACCATCGGATTGCGTAACGTCGGCAGCACCATCACCTCGACGCTAAGCGCGCTCGAACCTCTCGTGGCTATCATTATCGGGCTCGCCGTCTTCAGCGAACCCTTCTCGATGCTCACGCTGGTTGGCTTCGTGTGCATCACAGCGGCCGTCACACTCCTGATCTTCGACCGCTGATTTCACACTTATTTGCCGGTCAGACGCTTGAACTCTTTACGGGCCTCGTCGAGCGCTTTCAGAAACTCCGGATCGCTCTGCAACGCCACAAACGTCGACATAGCCACCAGACGCGAAGCCTCCACGTCGCTCTGATAGTGGTAGCCGGCTATCACGCGACCCTGTGCGTACACGTCGGCGCGCTTAAACAGCGCCGTGGTGGCGGCAGGATTAATCTCGGCGAGTACCAACGCCGTCATCCAACCACGCGACGAGTGTCCCGACGGATAAGAGAAGTCGGTGCGCTCTTCCTCCTCGCTCTCAGGCACCAACGACGGCTCGTTGAACTGTACAAACGGACGCTTGCGCTGATGATAGTTCTTGGCGCGACGGTTCACGGCGTGAGCATCGCTCACAGCGCGGCCGCACACAGCGTATATAGCAGGTGTGCCCTCGGGAGTAACCTTCAGGCCGAACGCCTCGTCGAAACTCTCATAAATGTTGAACCACGACCCGTGCTTGGCATCGAAGTAAGCCAACTTGCCAGCCTCGGTCTCGCGCTCGGTCTTGCCCCACTGATATTGGGTCCAGTCGTTGAAAAACAAACGGTCGTCAACCTGTGGAGGAGCCGGCAGAAACGCAACCGCGTCAGGCAACTCTTCATCACTCAAAAATCTCGTCGGCTGTGCCAACGCCGTCAGCGACAGCGCGACCAGCGCCATCACCATTACAATTCGTTCTTTCATATTCATATAAATTTAATCTGTTGGTGTTTTTGACGCCACAAAGTTACTCCTTTCCCTCCAAACCGCCAAGAAATATATTTTATTTCTATAATTTCGAGAAAAAACAGACATAAAGGTCGAAAAATATCGTGAAAATTTGTAGATTAGTAACTAAATCGTTAAATTTGCAATGCTAAAAGAATGAAATCGTATGATTACGTGGCATAACAAAGCAATAAAGCTGCTGGAAAACAGTCTTTCACCAATACCTCAAGAACTGAATGGCATTGATTGGAAATGTGCGCTTTCCGACAAGTCGGAAAGGCTCGCACAGCATCTTTGCGCATTCTCCAACACACAAGGAGGTGGTTTTCTCGTATTCGGAATTAATAACGATGATGCATCATTTGTTGAAATAACCAAGACAGAAGTTGAGGAAATAGCTAATAAGCTGGGGAATATTGCCAAGAACAATTTGGCATGGTCAATCCAACTGGAACATGATGTGCTTGACTATAATGGGCACGCGTTATTATTCATGCACATACCTGAGCAAACGAACAAACCTATGTATCTTCGCGGCAAAGACATCTATGAGGCATACATTCGCTCTGCCGGTCACACCGTGAAAATGTCGCGTGAACAGGTACACGAGCTAATCGCCCAGTCTCACGGCTTAACTTTTGAGGACCGCGTGGCGATGAACGTAAATTCCGCTGAGGAAGTGCTACAATTGCTGGACTATGCCAAGTTCTATGAACTGCTTCACAAGAGCGTGCCTACGGACATATCAAGAGTCGTTGCACAGTTTGAAGAATACGGTTTAATTGCCGCGAGAGGCTACACCTTTGATATACTAAACCTCGGTGCTATCCTTTTTGCTCGTGAGCTATGTGATTTCAACGGACTAAAGGGGAAAGAGATTGTTGTGCGCAGATATGAGGGTACAAACAACCGTGTCCTCAATATTGAATATGTCTGCAAAAGTGGTTATGCTGTTGGCTTTGAAGACTTGATAGACTTCATTGCAAAGAACACCGGTAAAGAGCGTATCGAGATTATGCGAAGCCATGAACCTTCGTATCCTATTGTCGCGGTTCGTGAGTTGTTGGCGAACATGATGGTACATCAAGATTTTGCTATCAAGGGAATGTTGTCAACGGTTGAGATTTTCACCAACCGAATAACATTCACAAATCCCGGTTCGTCGCTCAATGATGTGAATCGTCTCATTGACTTGCCACCTCACTCCCGGAATGAGAAAATGGCGCAGTTGATGCTGTTGCTGGATATGTGTGAACGTCGCGGTAGCGGTATTGACAGGGCTACCGACGCGATAGGTCAGATGAAACTGCCGGCATACAAGGCTCAAAGCGAAGATGACTTCACTCGAATTACGTTGTTCCCAAAGAAAAGTGTTAAAGATATGACGCGCGACGAACGCATTGCCGTTTGTTATCAACACGCATGTTTGCTTTATGAAGATGGACAAGCCATTAATAATATGAGTGCACGTGAACGATTCAACCTGAACAAAAACCAAACTGTATTGGCTTCACGTATTCTATCTGACACTCAACAAGTAGGGTTAATAAAGCCTGTCAACCCCGAGATGGAAGCGAAACGTTACTTCGCTTACATTCCATACTATGGCTGATTTTAATTTTCATTGAAAACCACATCGCTTCTCAACGTATTGTAGCTCAACGGTTTCCAATTTTCACGCAAATCTGCCGCTACTTAACCCCGTATCCCGTAACACCTTGTTATTAGTTGTTCTTTACTTGTCTCAAGTTGTTGTTTTATAACGCCCGCTCATCAGCCGTCCGCACAATCGCTTTTCTAACCGCTTGAAAAAAATCTTGATTAATTTGCGATTTTTAATTTAAAAGTTGTAACTTTGCGGCCTGAAATGACGTTGTTTGGCAATACGGCAACCACTGCCGGGCGTCACCATTTAGGAGCTGTGGCAACAATTGGCGTCTTCGACGGAGTACACCGAGGCCACGTCCATTTGCTTAAGGCAGTGATAGATAAAGCGCGCTCTTCAGGCCTGCGTGCTATAGTATTCACTTTTTCCAATCATCCTCTTCAGGTAGTGGCCCCCGACCGGGCGCCTCGCTTGATTGTCCCACTGAGCGAGCGAATGCGACTGCTGCGCGGACTCGGCTTCGACAGCGTGGTGGCGCTCGACTTCACGCCCGAACTCATGCGCCTCACCGCCCGGCAATTCGTCTCCTTGCTCCACCACCGCTACGGTGTCGCTGCCCTGGTGATGGGCTTTAACAACCGATTCGGCATCGACGGCGGAGCATCGCTCGCAGGTGAGCCGTTGCCGCTCGAGTTGAGTTACGCCGAGCAATACGACGGCCCCGAGGCTCCAGTGAGTTCGTCGATTATCCGCCGAATGATTGCCGACGGCAACGTGGCAAAGGCGGCACGCAAACTCGCCCGACCATTCTCCCTCACCGGCACGGTTGCGCACGGCTACAACAACGGCACCTCCATCGGCTTCCCTACAGCCAACATCCTGCCACCCGACGGGCAACTGCTGCCCGCGGTGGGGGCCTACGCCGTGCTCGCGACCATCGATGGCGACAGCCGGAGGCTACCCGCCATGGCAGCCGTCGGCTACCGTCCCACCATCGTAGGCGATAGCGACGGCGCGCTTAGCATCGAGGTGAATATCTTCGGCTACGAAGGCGACCTATACGGCAAACGGCTGACCGTAGAGTTTATCGACCGCCTGCGCGACGAGCGCCGAATGGCCTCGCTCGACGAGCTCCGCGGCCAGCTCGAGCGTGATCGCCGCCAATCTATCGAAATTCTTACAAAATACAATAATTTTCATTACAACAAAGAACTATGAAAGTATTCAACATGTGTGAAAACAACTCGCTCGTGGCTCAATTCATGAGCGAAATCCGCGACAAAGAAATCCAACAGGATCGCCTGCGTTTCCACGCCAACATCCGTCGACTGGGACAAATCCTCGCCTACGAGATCTCTAAGACGCTCAATTACAAGGTACGCGAAACTGTCACACCCATCGCCACAGCGCAGTGCAACGTGGTGGCCGACCCCGTCGTGCTCGGCACCATCTTGCGCGCCGGTCTGCCCTTCCACGAGGGATTCCTAAGCTACTTCGACCATGCCGAGAACGCTTTCGTGAGCGCCTATCGCAAGTTCATACCCAACACCAACAAGTTCCGCGTCTATATCGATTACATGGCCTCGCCCCGTATCACCGACAAGGTGCTGCTCCTCGTCGACCCCATGCTCGCCACCGGATGGTCGATGGAGCTGGCTTATCAGGCTCTGCTCACCAAGGGACAGCCGAAGCACGTACACCTCGCAAGCGTAATCGCCACCGATCAGGCCATCGAGTATCTCAACGAGAAACTCCCCACCGATAATATCACCCTCTGGACTTGCGACATCGACCACGAACTCAACGAGAAGAGCTTCATCAGCCCCGGCCTCGGCGACTGCGGCGACCTCCTCTACGGCGAAAAAGAGTAAACCTCTTTTGTGCCAATGCGTTGTAAAAAATCGTAGGTGCATTAAACCCCTTGTTTAAATTGTTGTTCTATATCATCCGCATCGAAATTCCTAATTTCTCATTCCTCATTCCTAATTATTTATGCGTATCGTAGTTTCAACAGGCGCCGGTATAAGCGCCGAAAGCGGAATGCCCACCTATCGCGACGCCGGTGGGCTTTGGGAGAACTATCCCGTCATGGAAGTCGCGAGCCACGAGGGCTTCGTGCGAAACCCCGCGCTCATCCATCGCTTCTACAGCGAAATGCGCCAAAAACTGGTCGACAACATTCGCCCTAACGACGCCCACCGAGGCCTTGTGGAGCTCGAACGCGACCACGACGTGCATATCATCACTCAGAATGTCGACGACCTCCACGAGCGGGCCGGTTCGACCAACGTCCTGCACCTGCACGGCGAACTGATGAAGGTGCGCTCGCTCCATCACCCCGAGCGTGTCTACCAACTGCCGTGCGACAGCCTCTCCGACAAAGGGCTCGTCACAACAGTCGACACCCGCGACAGCTATGGCGACGCTGTAAGGCCGCACATCGTCTTCTTCGGCGAGGATGTGCCTAACTTCGAGCCCGCTGTCGCTCTCGCGGCATCGGCCGACGTCTTTGTCATCATCGGCACATCGCTCGTGGTATATCCCGCCGCGGCATTGCTGCACTATGTGCCGGAGGGCACTAAGGTCTTCTACATCGACCCACGGCCGGTCGACGTGCCGGCCTATGTCAACGTGATTGCGCAAAATGCCACAGTGGGCGTAAAAACTCTCATCGAAGAGTTAAAAAAATTATAAATCTCTTGACTATTTGATAAAAATACATTAGTTTTGCACTCTCAAAAGGGCGCTTGAAACATTCGTCTTGAGCGCAAATTGGTAATAGTCAATAGGATAAAAGGTGAAAATGCTGATGGCGGACTCTCTCGTCATAATACCTACTTACAACGAGCGCGAGAACATCGAAGCGATTGTAAACGCCGTGCTTGCTCATAGCGAGCACACTTTCGATGTACTCGTGGTCGACGACAACAGTCCCGACGGCACCGCGGCTATCGTCGACGAGATGATTATCTCGCGACCCGACCGCATCCACATCCTCAAGCGAGAGGGCAAGCAGGGGCTCGGCACGGCCTACATCGCCGGGTTCCGCTGGGCGCTCGACCATGGCTACGACTACATAATCGAGATGGACGCCGACTTCTCCCACAACCCCGACGACCTCATTCCGCTGCAGGCGGCCTGCGCCACCGGCGGAGCCGACGTCAGCGTGGGCTCGCGTTACATCACCGGCGTCAACGTGGTCAACTGGCCTCTCGGGCGTATTCTCATGAGCTACGGAGCTTCTATCTACGTACGGCTCATCACAGGCATGAAGGTCAAGGACTCCACCGCAGGTTTCGTATGCTACCGCCGGCAAGTGCTCGAGGAAATCAACCTCGACCTCATCGAGTTCAAGGGCTACGCTTTCCAAATCGAAATGAAGTTTACAGCCCACAGGATGGGGTTCCGAATTCAGGAAGTTCCCATCGTCTTCACCAATCGCGTGCTCGGCACAAGTAAGATGAGTGGCGGCATCTTTGGCGAGGCTCTCACCGGTGTAATCAAGCTGCGCTGGGGAAGCATCACCAACAAGCGTAAGTACACACGTCGCTCGCGCCTCCTACCGCAGTGACTGCCCTCTCCCTTACGACGGTAAATTAAACTCCAAAAAATGATTTACAACAAAATCACCCAACTGATTGGTCATACTCCACTGGTGGAGCTGACAGCTATCGAAAGTGACCTCGACCTGCAGGCACGCTTGCTGGCCAAAGTCGAGTTCTTCAACCCCGGAGGCAGCGTCAAGGACCGCATCGCCATCGCGATGATCGACGACGCCGAGCAACGCGGCTTGTTGCAGCCAGGTGGCACCATCATCGAACCCACAAGCGGCAATACCGGCGTAGGATTGGCCATGGTGGCGGCAGCGAGGGGGTATAAGGCGATTATCATAATGCCCGAAACCATGAGCGACGAGCGCAAGAAGCTCGTCAAGGCTTATGGTGCTGAGTTGGTACTCGTCAGCGGAGCCGAAGGTATCGCGGGCGCCGTGCGTAAGGCCGAAGAGCTGCACGCGGCCATCCCCGGCAGCATTATCCCGCAGCAGTTCGAGAATCCCGCCAACCCGGCCATTCACGAGGCGACTACGGCGCAAGAGATATGGGACGACACAGCCGGCAAGGTCGACATCGTGGTGGCAGGTGTAGGAACTGGTGGCACCATCAGCGGTATAGCGCGTGCTCTAAAGCGACTAAAGCCTTCAATCCAAGCCGTTGCCGTCGAGCCGGAGCTCTCACCCGTGCTGCGTGGTGGCAAGCATAGCCCTCACAAGATTCAGGGCATAGCACCGGGATTTATAGCCAAAAACTACGACGCGCAGGCCATCGACGAGGTGATTGACATATCCAACGAGCAAGCTTTCGAAACCGCACGACTACTAGCACGCCGCGAGGCCCTACTCGTGGGCATCTCATCCGGCGCGGCAGCCGCAGCGGCTCTCCAACTGGCCGCCCGACCCGACAACGCAGGCAAAACCATCGTCACCATCCTCCCCGACAACGGCGAACGATACCTCTCCACACCCCTCTACACATAGTGTCCCACCCCATCAATTAATACCCCGAAGGGGTAACGGTACATAGGCCTACCTCCATCACCGTCGCACGCTAATGCCGGCCGGAGGCCGGACCCTTTTAATAACCCCACCATAAGGAGCCCCCGGCGACGCAGGGTGGGGTCAGCAACCACAGTAGAAACCGTCGCCCCGACGGGCGACCCCAATCCGTGCCCACCCACTGTTCAGGATGACGGATGTAGGGGCGACGCATGCGTCGCCCGCGTACCGAATACACCGCCCGCTAATTCCTAATTTCTCATTCCTAATTCCTAATTTATCCCCCCTTCGCCGAACAGCCGGTCGTAAATCAGCGGCGTGGCGCCGATGTTCGACGTGATATAGGCCGAGGCAGCGTTGCCGGCGGCAGTAAGGCGCTCAGAATCGTTCACAAGCGAGTCGACAGCGGCACCGAACTCGGCCGCGTTGCTCACCTCAAAGGCCGCGCCGCGCTCTATCAGAGCGTCGGCCTCGGGAAACTTCGCGTGGCGCGGGCCGAATATTACGGGTATGCCGTACACCGCAGCCTCGTTGATGTTATGGATGCTCACGCCGAATCCGCCGCCCACCATTGCCATCGTACCGTAGCGGTAGAGCGACGACAGCAACCCGAAGCAGTCCACTATTATGCAGTCGAAACGCGACGCGTCCTTCTCCTCATGGCCAAGCTGCGAGTAGAACACCGCAGGACGGTTGAGCTTAGCCATCATCATGCTAAGCCTACGCTTGTCAAACTCGTGCGGAGCGAGTATCAGCTTTAGCTCGGGATGCTCGTTGAAATAGGGGATGATAAGATCCTCGTCGGGTTCCCAAGTGCTACCCCCCACCAACACATGGCTTGCTCCAGCCACAAACTGCCCAATCTCCGGAAACTCTCGAGCCGCCGCCTTCACCTGAGCCACGCGGTCGAAACGGGTGTCGCCGGCCACCACCACATTGTCAATGCCCACGCCATGCAGCAGCTCGCGCGATTGCTCGTTCTGCACATACAGCGTGGTGAAGCAACGCAGCATCTTGCGGAACATTCCGCCCCACGGTTTGAAGAATATCTGGCTCGGACGGAAAATGGCGCTTATGATATACGTGGGGACACCTCGTTTGCACAGCTGCATTAGGTAGTTGCCCCAAAACTCGTACTTGATGAAAATCGCCATCGAGGGCTCAATCAGGTCGAGAAACCGCTTCGCGTTTGACGATAGGTCGAACGGTAGATAGCACACGGCGTCAACGCGGTTGTAGCTCTTGCGCACCTCGTAGCCCGACGGTGAGAAGAAAGTCAGCAGTATCTTACGCTCGGGATGACGCTCACGTAGCATCTCTATCAGCGGACGACCCTGCTCGAATTCGCCCAACGACGACGCGTGTATCCAAATATATCCCTTCTCCCCGCCAAGGCGATGCCTGAGATATTTGAATGTGCACGCCTGACCTTGCAGCATGCGCTTTGCCTTGTGGTTGCCGAGCGATGCCACTTGAGCCGCCAGTTTGTAGGCTCCGATTCCTATGTTGTATATCAAGTCCATTTCTTTGGGGTGGTCGTTTGTGTCGTTAAAAGCGTGGGGCGAGTTTTGGCAGCGACTTGCGGTTACTGCTGTGCCACAGCGTCTGGTCGAAGTAGAAGCGGGCCGTCACCTGTTGCCAGAAGGCGGTAGTATGGTTCGAGGCGTGAAACGTCAGGCGGGCCTCAAGGTTAAGGTACGATGTGCTGAACACGGTGGCGCTCACGTCGGTGCGGCTGTAGAATTTGTTGTGATACCATGTGTCGCCCCAGTACAGCTCGCTGCCGTAGTCGCCGTAGAGCGGCATTTGCTCCTTGCCGGCGTAGAACGTCTGCTCAACGCCCAGCCAGCGCCAGTGCCAATCGGCGTTAGCCACCACACCGGCAGGAGTGCGCCATTTCTCGCTCGCGTGGCGGTCGCGGTCGAGCGAGAGAAGCAGACCCAGTTCGACGCCGAACGCGCCGCCGCGCCATGTGATCGACGGATTGATTATCACATGGTCGTTCACGCCGTCGAGTTCGCGGTCGGCCGCGGCCTTGCTGCGTTTGGCAAGGTGGCTGTACTCGACAATAGCTCCAGCGCCAAGACGGCTGTTGTCCACCTTTATCAGTCGCCGATATTCGGCGCCGGCGGCGAACGCCTCGCGCCTTGTGGCGCTCTGCATCTGTCGCCAGTCGAGCCATGCGCGCAGACGGTTCTGACCGCCGCGGTACGCCGCGTAGGCGCCACGCATTACGGGTTGAAGATAGTTGATCGAATCGCTGCGCAGGTAGCGTGGCATGCTCTCCATTGCCTCAAACATGCCCACCTTCGCCTCGGCATCGGCGCCGCTGTAGTGATAGTACACCAGAGGCACCACCTTGTAGCCGCTCAGCTCGTTCACCAGCGGCTGATACCACACCACGCCCGCGCGGGCGCTGTGAGGGCCTAAGCCTATGCCTATCTGCGGAGTGAGACGGGTGAAGAAAAACGTCTGGTCGGGGCGCATCTCGTCGCCACCCTCGCGATTGTTGAGCACGGCGTTCAGGTCGACGCTCCACAGCAGACGCGGACGCCACTGCGCGCTGTCGCACGATATGGGCGCGGCGATAGCCGTAGATGCCCACAGCAGGGCTGCGACGGCTATGAGCGTGTGGCGTATGGCGTTTATACCTTTCACTGCGGCGATACTATATTGTCGATGCCGCGCTTGATGCGCGCGATGGTCTCTTGCTTGCCTATCAGCTCGGTGATGTCGAACATGTGCGGGCCTTTACATTCGCCCACCACGGTCAGGCGGAACGCGTTCATCACGTTGCCCATGTGGTATTCATGCTCCTTGATCCAGCCGAGCACAATGGCCTCGGCGTTGGCGCTCGTCATGTCGTCGATGCCTTCCAGCACCTCTATCAGCTCGCCCATGATGCGAGGGGTATCCTCTTTCCAACGCTTCTTGATGTCTTTCTCGTTGTAGGTCGTGGGAGCCACGAAGAAGAAACGGGTCTGCTCCATCAGCTCGCCCACGAAGTTGACGCGGGTCTTCACCAAGCCCACGGCGCGGGTCACATAGTCGTCGCCAAAGTCGGCGGCGTTGTCGACGTTCTTCTCAAGGATGGGCCGGAACAGGCGGGCGAGACTCTCGTCGTCCATGCGGCTGATATATTCGTGGTTGAACCATTTGCCTTTCTCGTAGTCGAAGCGAGCGCCTTTCTTTGAGCAGTGCTCAAACGAGAACTGGTCTATCAGCTCTTGCATGGTGAACATCTCCTGATCGGTGCCGGGATTCCAGCCAAGCAAAGCCAGGAAGTTGACCACAGCCTCGGGCAGATAGCCGCTCTCGCGATAGCCGCTGGAGATGTCGCCGCTCTTGGGATCGTGCCACTCGAGGGGGAACACGGGGAACCCCAGCTTGTCGCCGTCGCGCTTCGAGAGCTTGCCGTTGCCCGTGGGTTTGAGTAGCAGCGGCAGGTGGACGAACTGCGGACGCGTGTCGCTCCAGCCCAAAGCCTCGTACAGAAGCACGTGCAGCGGCGCGCTCGGCAGCCACTCCTCGCCACGTATCACGTGGCTCACCTCCATCAGGTGGTCGTCCACTATGTTGGCAAGGTGATACGTGGGCAGGTCGTCGGCGCTCTTATAAAGCACTTTGTCGTCAATAACGCTCGAGTTGATCACCACTCGGCCGCGTATCAGGTCGTCCACCACCACCTCGCGCCCGGGCTCAATCAGGATACGCACCACATATTTTTCGCCGGCGGCTATCAGGCGCTCAACCTCGTCGGCCCCGAGTGTGAGCGAGTTGCGCATGCTCAGGCGGGTCGAGGCGTCGTACTGGAAGTTGGCTATCTCGGCGCGTTTCGCCTCAAGCTCCTCAGGGGTGTCGAACGCGATGTAGGCCTTGCCGTCGTCGAGCAGCTGCTTCACGTAGCGGCGATAGATGTCGCGACGCTCGCTTTGCTTGTACGGACCGTAGTTGCCGCCTTCGGCCACGCCCTCATCAATCTCGATGCCCAGCCAGCGAAGCGACTCGTTGATATATTCCTCGGCTCCCGGAACAAAACGGTTGCTGTCGGTATCCTCAATGCGAAGTATCATTGTGCCGCCTTTCTGGCGAGCGAACAGGTAGTTGTACAGCGCTGTGCGCACTCCGCCTATGTGGAGCGGACCCGTGGGCGACGGTGCGAAACGCACTCTTACTTTTTGTGTCATCTATTTAAGTGTTAAATGATTTACTGTCACAATGTTAGCGCCGCCTAACAGGCGACACCCTATTTGTTTAGACCGCAAAATTACTCAATTCCCGTCAATTACACAAATCACAGCCCCCAAAATTCGCCAAAATTCGCTCCGCCTTTGATATATAAGAACAACTTTAACAAATTAATGTCTGCCTGAATGTAGGGGCGACGCATGCGTCGCCCGCGTGCCTCAACCCGCTGAAAAACCAACAATAAATATAGCGTAGCGTCCCACAAAACTGCGAAGCAGTTTATACTATGCTTAACCCCGAAAACGACGTTTTCTGGGTACGTTGACCTTAATTCTACCTCGCAAGAGGTAGATACTCTAAGTTAGCCCCGCATTAAGGAGCTTGCGACGTATGTGGGGATTGTTGTTTTATAACGTCCGCAACCCCGCCTGCTAATCCGTTCGCTAATCTTTTTGTAGCAAATGACGCGGATTTGCTTATGGATTGGCGCAAATAAGCAATCGATTACATTAAAAAATCTTTTTTTAAAAATTTTACCCCAAAAATTTGGATGTATGTCAAAAAAATGTTTTACCTTTGTGGTGTCTATACGTATAAATACGACAAAAACATTATTTTATTAACAAACAATATTATTAACTAAACAACTATTCAAAAAAGTATGAAGAAATTATTATCTCTTCTTTTCGTCCTCGCATGCAGCATTTCGATGTATGCGATTGATGTTGTGTTCGTTGCCGGCGAGACTGTAGGTAAGAACACCTCTGCTCAAGGTGCCGACGAGATGACCCTCAGCGGTGTGACTGTCGCCACTACCAATGGCGGTCTCAACGCGGGCAATGCCTATCGCTTGGCAAAGAACTCTGTCACAACTATCTCAAGTTCCTCTACAATCACCAAAATTGTTATGGAATGTGTCGGTATGGTTGGTACAAGCAACTATGGCGCTGATGGCTTTACCGTTATCGATGGCATGACTGTTGCCGACCAAGTGGTTACTTGGGCCGGTAGTGCCAATAGCGTTGAATTTACCGCTTCAGGTCACCAGGTGCGTGTGTCGAAAATCACCGTAACCATCTCCGTTGACGCTACCAGCGTTCAAGCTCCCAAGTTCAGCGTTGCCGAGGGTACGTTCTACGCTCCCTTCGAGCTTGAGCTCACCGGTGAAACCGGTTCGACCATCTACTACACTCTCGATGGCAAAGATCCCACCATCGCAAACGCTGTCTATGCCGCTCCTATCGCTATCAGCGAAACTACCACCGTTAAGGCTTTCGCCGTTAAGGGCGAACTCCAGAGCGAGGTTGTTACCGCCACCTACACCAAGGGCGAGGCGCAGACTGTTGCCAACATCGCTGCTTTCAAGGCTCTCGATGAAGGCACTGTCGCTATGATTAACAACAAGCTGAACGTCTTCTATGTGCAAGGCGACAACGTCTACGCTAAGGACGCTACCGGTTACATCTGCCTCTACACCAAGAGCAAAAACGCCGATGTAAAGGCTTACAAGGCTGGCGACGTGATCCCCGCAGGCATCGGTGGCACTAAGACCGTCTATCGTGACTACATCCTCGAGATGGCCGACGACTTCTTCAATGTTCAACCCGCTACCGAGACCGCAGTCGTTGAGCCCGAGGTAGTTGGCGCCGACTTTGTTACTGTCGACAATGTGCTCCACTACATCAAGATTGAGAACTGTAACGTGGCAGCTCAAGAGACTGCAAGCTACTACACCGTTACCGACGCCAACGGCGCTACTTGCACCGCTTACGGTTCGGCCAACTATGTTAAGGAAGGCGACTGGGACTACATCACCGCTTTGATCACCGTCTACAGCGGCAAGCCCCAACTCACCATCATCGATCAGTACAAGGAGATTCCTCCCACTGAGATCGCCAACATCGCAGCTCTGCCCGCTGAGGCCGATGGTGTAACCTACAAGATTACCGGCGACGTTACCGTTGTCGCTCAAAGTGGTCCGCAACTCTACATCACCGACGAGAGCGGCGACATGCTCGTTTACGGCACGCTCGGCAAGGAGTACAACAATGGCGACGTGCTTAGCGGCATCGCCGGCACTATCACCGTTTACAACGGCCTCGTTGAGCTCGTTCCCGTGGTTGACACCTTCGGCGACGCTGTCGCAGGACCGGCTGTTGAGCCCGAGGTTCTCCCCATCGAGGAGATTTCGCAAGACTTGATGCACCACTTCGTTAAGATTGAGGCCGTAACCATGACAGGTCCCACCGACGGCGAAAAGAACCGCACCTTCGTTATGGCCGACGAGACCGGTGAGCTCCAAATGTACATCAACGGCTTTGGCGTTACCGCTCCCGCCGAGCTTGAGGGCAAGACTTTCGACGTAACCGGCTTCGTTGCTATCTACACCAAGAACAATGTTTCGACTCTCCAACTCTATCCCTGCGAAATCAAGGATCTGAGCGAGAAACCGGGCATCAAGGGTGACCTCAACGGCGACGGTCAAGTGAACGCCGGCGACGTTAGCGAACTCTACACCCTCATCCTCGCAGGTGAGTACAGCCAGGCTGCCGACCTCAACAACGACGGTCAAGTGAACGCCGGCGACGTCAGCGAGCTCTACAGCATCATCCTCGCTGGTGGCGCTAACTAATCCTCTTCTCTAATCGAGAACAATCAATCAAATTAATATTGAGTACGGCCCTGCTTCGCCACGCGAAGCAGGGCTTTCTTTTTACCCCCCCGTCGGGCATAATCCATACAATGGCGGTGCGACAGCAGGTGGCCGCGCGGGGCAATACACTGTCGCCGACGCGTTAGCGGTGTGGGGGCATTATCGGCGGGTGGGACAATTGATACTCTGAAAGAGTGATAGTAAATAGGCCGGTGGCAAGCGCGCAACGCGCAGCCCCGGTGTCGGAGCGTGACATTATTATGTTTGCACGCTGAATGTGTGCGAGTGTGAAATGCCGAAGGCAATACACTACGGATAACCACGGGGCGCGACCCGTGGCGGCCTCCGCTCTCTGTACCTCGCAGCCGAAGGATGCGCACAAAAACCGGCCGCCACCGCCCACCGGAGGCCGGCCCCATCTACCTCGCCAAATTTAATTCGAAAAAATTAGAAAAATCAGCGATTGAAAATTCGTCTGATTCGTTGTTACATAATCGTTCCTGTTTTCCGCAATGAGCCTCACAAATCACTTTTGTGCGATTTCGACAAGTAGTTGCTGTTCGCTTGACATCTTCAGCACAGTGGTACGTTCTTCTTTTGTCTCCGGCAGAGTATAGGAGATGGAGTAGATGTTGGTTGTCATCTCTGTGGCCTGGGTGAGTGTGATTGTCGCTTGTGCCTTCTTGAGCCTGCGCTCAAGTTCGAGCAGGATAGTGTATGCGGTGAAGCAAATACAGATGTGCCCCTCGATACGGTTGCGCAGGCTGTGGTAGATGGGGCGTATGCGTAGGTCGGTCTTGTTCATGCGGAACGCGCGCTCGATGAACCACAGGTTGTGGTAGTTGGCGACAATGGTCTTCAGCGGCAGCCTCGAGTTGGTGATATATGCTTTGATGCCGTCCCAAGC
>JAFVDY010000018.1 GCA_017478265.1 Muribaculaceae bacterium
AGATGTACTTCAACCAGTTCGACTTCCTCAACAATGCCGTGGGCATCAAGAGCGCGAGCTACGTATACTTCGGCAAGTCGAACCCCAACGACCTCAACCTGCTTGAGAGCGCGACGCTCGTGGGAATGTGTAAAAACCCCTCTTATTTCAATCCCCTGCGCTATCCCGAGCGGACGAAGGAGCGTCGCAACATTGTTCTCGACCAAATGGTGAAAGCGGGCTACCTCAAGAGTGAGGACGCCGAACGGCTCAAGCCGCAACCTATTCAGCTCGCATATCACAAGGTGAACCGCAACGAAGGCATCGCGCCATATATGCGCGAGGAAATTAGACGCATGATGATGGCGAAACAGCCGCGCTATAAGGACTACCCCGCATGGAACAAAGGCGCCTTCTACGACGACAGCACACAGTGGGTGAACAACCCACTATACGGATGGTGTAACAAAAATCACAAGAGCGACGGTAGCAACTACGACATCTACACCGACGGATTGCGCATCTACACCACAATCGACAGCAAAATGCAAGAATACGCCGAACAAGCTGTACGTCAGCACCTCAGCCAGACGCTGCAACCGCTGTTCGTGCGCGAACGGGGCGGCTACAGCAACCCCTACACCACCAACACCGCCCAACTCTCACCCAAGATGAAACAACGACTCATCGACCGCGCTATCCGACAGAGCGACCGATGGCGCGACCTAAAGAGCCGCGGACTGAGCGACAACGAGATAATGAGCAATTTCAAAACCAAAACCGAGATGCACCTATTCTCCTACAACGGTGACATCGACAAGGTGATGACTCCATACGACTCCGTGCTCTACACTAAGACTTTCCTGCGATGTGGAATGATGTCGATGGATCCGCAGACGGGTTACGTCAAGGCCTACGTGGGTGGTCCCGATTACAAGCACTTCAAATACGACATGGTGTCGACCGGACGACGTCAAATCGGATCTACCGTTAAGCCCTTCCTATACACTCTCGCCATGGAGAACGGCATGACGCCGTGCGACCAAATCTCCAACGCGCGCATCAACATCAACGGCTGGAGTCCACGAGGCGGTGGTGGCGGAGGAATGCTCACAATGAAGAGTGCCCTCACAATGAGTAACAACACCGTTTCGGCACGACTCATCGATATGTTCAAGCCGGCCAACCTCGTCAACGAAATGCACAACTTCGGCATCAGCAATAAGCTCGACACCGTGGCTGCTCTATGCCTCGGCCCATGCGAGGTGAGTGTGAGGGAAATGGTGGCAGCCTACAGCGCTTTCGCCAACAAGGGTATGCGCTCCGACCCCATCTTCGTCACACGCATCTGCGACAACCACGGCAACGTGCTCGCCGAATTCGGGCCACGACAAACCGAAGTTATCAGCGAAGACGCCTACTACAAGATGCTCTCAATGCTCGAAAACGTGGTTAACGCAGGCACCGGACGACGAGTGCGTGGCTACGGCATTACCGCCGAAATGGGAGGAAAGACCGGTACCACCAACGACAACAGCGACGGCTGGTTCATGGGATTCACGCCAGAGCTGGTCACCGGAGTATGGGTGGGCGGCGAAGAACGCTACATCCACTTCACCTCGGGCGCCATCGGACAAGGTGCCGAGCAGGCGCTACCGGCCTTCGCCATCTACATGAAGAAACTTTACGACGACCCTGCGCTACCCTATCGACAGGACACTAAATTCGACTGGCCAAGCGACATCGACGTGTGCTGGCGCGACAGCGGCGGATACTACGGCACAAGCGGCCACGGAGGTGGTGGCAATGGCGGTGGTGGCGGAGGAAACGAGAACCACCACGTCGACGTAATGGAGGGCGTTTTCGACTAATCATTATGGCCGACGGATTCCTCGAACGACGAGCACAAGACCTCGACGCCATGCAGGCACGACGCGACGCAAAGCGCCGACGGCAATGGAGACGCGCCCTTGACGCTTATCGGCGTAGCCTCGCCGACGGCAAGAATCAGCCGAGACAAGACTCTTGAATTACAAGAAATCCCACATTTATAATTCATAATTTTTAATTTCTGATTAAATAATGATTGTACGACTCATCATCTCAGCTCTCGCTGTAGTAATAAGCTCTTTTCTCATCGACGGTGTAAGCATCGAACCTTGGCACTGGTGCGTGATAGTGGCGGTGGTGCTCGGCTTGCTCAACACCTTCGTCAAGCCTATCATCAAACTGTTCTCGCTGCCCATCAACATCATCACCCTCGGCCTATTCACCCTTGTGATTAACGGCGCGATGGTTCTGCTGTGCGCCTATATCATCCCCGACGACCATTTCCACGTCGACGGACTGGGCTCGGCACTCATCTTCAGCATCGTCCTTTGGCTCGTCAACTGGCTACTCAGTTTCATGTTTAAAAACGACAAATAATTGCGCGCAAATAATCGCGCGATTTTCGCCGCATTTTTTCACAAAAATAGGCAAAATCCATAGACATAGAAGCGCGAAAAGCGCCCAAAACAGCAAAAAATGCCACTTTTTTCAAAAAAAGTAGCCAAAAAATTTGCCGGTTAAAAAATAATGCCTACCTTTGCAACCGAATTCGACGCAATTCGACAAAAAAAACGGATGACTCCGTGGCTCAGTTGGTAGAGCAACTGACTCTTAATCAGTGGGTCGAGGGTTCGAGCCCCTCCGGGGTCACTTAATCGAGAGGACAACTTATGTTGCCCTCTTGATTTTCTTTATATCCGTTCTCATTTTTCACGGCCGAACGTCATAATAATTTCTGCACTTAAGATGATACTTGCTACAACCGACTTTTTGCATTGACCCATAATAATTTCACATTAAGGTTAATATTGCGGGCGAAACGAGGTGGAACTTGTTGGAAAATCCTATTTTAAGTTAAAATGTGTAATATTTTCGATTTTTTGTCAATTTGTTCACGACACACATTCTACAGATATTTAGTCAATTAACAGGAACCGCAAACGATTTACCGAATCAAGCAAAAGTGTTGCGATATGTTAACAGGGTGTTGCATAACCCGTAAATCATGCCTAACTTTGCAGCGTCAAACGAAGGAATTGACCTCCCGCGACGGGAGTTTTTTAATAACTTTACATTGGCTGTGGCAGCCGATTCGGGCAAGATTCCGACACCTTATAATAATATATAGCGAAACGCTTCGAAGGTGGTAACAAAAACTATTATTTAATGATTTTTTCAACCAACATCAACGCTGCAATCTACAAAGTAACAATCGCATTAGCAATCTTTATAACCGCGGGCGCAATAGACGCCAACGCGCAATACCTCAACCCCACTCCCGGCAAAACCATCACCGAGCAAATGCAAGGCTCTCACCTCTATCGTACCGAGGCCCGCAACCGACAAATCAAGGAACTACTCGACTACGCGTTCCAGTTCCGCGGTGTTCGCTATCGCCGAGGTGCGATGAGCCCCGCCGCATTCGACTGCTCGGGCTTCACCAGCTACGTGTTCAACAAGTTCGGATATTCACTCAACCGCTGCTCGCGCGACCAAATCAACAACGGCACCCGCGTTGAGCGCAACCAAGAGCAACCGGGCGACCTCGTATTCTTTGGCGGGCGCGCCAATCGCGCCGGCATCGGCCACGTGGGCATCGTAGTGAGCCGCGACGACGACGGCTTCACCTTCATCCACGCCGCCACCCGCACCGGCATCACCGTGAGCCACAGCACCGAGTCGTACTATCGCTCACGCTACCGCGGCGCCTGCCGAGTGGTACAATAACTCTCATTATAATAAATCCATCAGCCCCGCCCGGCGCCCAACCCGCGCCCGGCGGGGTTCGCCTTATTCAATCCAAACACTCCCTCAGCTGCCAACCGGGCACCGCGCGACATATTTTATCTCGATTTTTCCCTCTGTTTCGGCTAAAATCACTATCTTTGTAGTCTTAAACACTCATTTTATTTATAATCAGCTGATTATCAACTATGGCAACAGTCGACGACAAGAAAATCATCTTCTCGATGGTGGGCGTGAGCAAAACCATTCAACAGAATCAAAAGCAGATTCTGAAAAATATCTACCTCTCCTTCTTCTATGGCGCCAAAATCGGCATTATCGGCCTTAACGGCGCCGGCAAATCGACGCTTATGAAGATTATCGCCGGCCTCGACC
>JAFVDY010000019.1 GCA_017478265.1 Muribaculaceae bacterium
GGACACATGGATTTTCAGTCCATTGCTCTACCACCTGAGCTAAGGCACCATTTTTGCGTCAAACGCGGTGCAAAGGTATGAACAATTTTTCAACTGACCAAATTTTTTGGTGTTTTTTTTCGTTTTTGTCGCGTTTTTGCCCGATTTCGCGTCAGATGTGGGTAGATAGAGTTGTTGGACAGATAAAAAAGGAACTAATATGTGTTGTAATTGGCAATAAATGTTTAACTTTGCGGCGGCAATTCGCGCTGTGGCGCGGCGAAGCAAAAGATTACACATTATATTACTGACGATGAAGAAAGTAGCATTAATCACCGGCATTACCGGTCAGGACGGTTCTTATCTCGCCGAGCTTTTGCTCAGCAAGGGTTATGAGGTACACGGCATTATGCGCCGCAGCAGTTCGTTCAACACCGGTCGCATCGAGCATCTGTACCTCGACGAATGGGTACGCGACATGAAGCGCGAGCGTTTGCTCAATCTTCACTATGGCGACATGACCGACAGCAGCTCGATTATCCGTCTGCTCGACACTATTCAGCCAGACGAGATCTACAACCTCGCGGCACAAAGCCATGTGAAAGTGTCGTTTGAGGTGCCGGAATACACCGCTGAGGCCGACGCCGTGGGCACCCTGCGTCTGCTCGAGGGAGTGCGCATCGTCCACCGCGAACATTGCACCCGCATCTATCAGGCGAGCACGAGCGAGCTCTACGGCAAGGTTCAGGAGGTGCCGCAGAACGAGCTCACACCGTTCTATCCCCGCTCGCCGTACGCCGTGGCGAAACTCTATAGCTATTGGATTATGCGCAACTATCGCGAGAGCTACGGCATGTACACCGCCAACGGTATACTGTTTAATCACGAGAGCGAGCGCCGGGGAGAGACCTTTGTGACGCGCAAGATTACGATGGCTGCCGCCCGCATAGCGGCAGGAGTGCAGGATAAGCTCTATCTGGGCAACCTGAACGCTCGCCGCGACTGGGGATACGCTCCCGACTATGTTGAGTGTATGTGGCTTATGCTGCAACAGCCTGAACCTGACGACTATGTGATAGCCACGGGCGAGTTTCACACTGTGCGCGAGTTTTGTACGCTTGCTTTCGCCCGCGCGGGCATCGAGCTCGACTGGCAAGGATGCGGTCTGGAGGAGAAAGGCGTCGATCACGCTACCGGACGCGTTTTGGTGGAGGTGGATTCACGCTATTTCCGTCCCGCCGAGGTGGAGCAGTTGCTTGGCGACCCCACCAAAGCCCGCACTAAACTTGGTTGGAACCCGCGTCGCACGAGCTTCGAGCAGCTGGTCAACATAATGGTCGACCACGACGTTGCCGCACTTGGCAAATGTTAGCCTGACTGAATACCTCTAACGGTATAGATGGCGGAATAGAGAAATAATTTAAACAACTAAGAAACAACTTGTGGCCGTCTGTCGGGCGACACTTTCTTCTTTGCCGCCACTGTTCCGCCTGCAGGGGAGGGATTTATAGGTGGCGGGTGAGGATGAGGCGGTTTCGGTTGTCAATACGGTTGTAGTTGATGGTGTCGACGAATGAGCGCATCAAGTGGACGCCAAGTCCGCCAATGGGTCGGTCGTCGGCATCGAGTGTGATATCGGCGTTGTCGACATCGGTTGGGTCGAATGGAATGCCATCATCGGAGATGACGAGCCGGAGGTGTGTGTCGTCAGCCGTTGCGGTCACTTCGATATTGCCTGTTGTGTCCTCGGGGTAGCCATATTGCATCACATTTACCACCGCCTCTTCGAGTGCGAGGTTGAGTCGTTCCGTCTCAGCGGGAACAAGGTGGAGTTCGGCGGCTATTTCTTTCATGAAAGAGTTGAGTAGCGGCACCTGTGCCACGTCGTTGGTGAGTCGCAACGAGCGGTGCAGGCGTTCGATTGCGCTGTCGCGCGTGTATTGTATCGCGAGCATGGTGAGGTCGTCGCTTTGGATGGCTTCGCCTACGAAGCGGCTCACCGCTTGTGTCATTCGCTCGAGCACCGCTTGCGGCGCGTTGTCGCCTCGTGCGGCATCTATCATGCGTTGCTTGCCAAGCTGGCTATGGTCGTCGCGTTCGGCCTCGGTGAGCCCGTCGGTATAGAGGAAGATGGTGGTGCCGGGCTTGAGTGTGGTTTCTTGTTGTTCGTAGTTCCATTCCGCCAACACTCCAAGCGGGATATTAGCTTCGACAGGCAGCATCGAAGGCTCGTCACCATCGGCCATGAGCAGTGGAGAGAGGTGGGCGGCATTGCTATAGCGCAGCCGTCCCGTGGGCAAGTCGAGCACTCCCACAAACAAGGTTACGAACATTGTTTGTTCGTTCATTTCGGTCATTGCGGCGTTCATGGCGGCGAGTAGTCGTGCCGGCGACGACGAGTGTAGGATAGTGTTGCGGAACAGCGCGCGCGTAACCGCCATAACAAGAGCTGCCGGAACCCCTTTCCCACTTACGTCGCCGATGCAGAAGAAGAGTTTCTCGTCGCGAATACTGAAGTCGTAGAGGTCGCCGCCTACCGCCTTTGCCGGCACAAGGGATGCTGCGAGGCTAAGGTCGTGACGGGCGTCGAGTTGCCGCTCCGTTTTTGGTAGCATTCCGCGCTGTATCGCGCTGGCGATGCGCAGTTCTCCGGCGGCGCGTTGTTTCTCGTCGTCGGCTCGTTGGAGCTGTTTGTGTGCTCGAATTGTGCGATAGAGGATAAAAGCGATCAGCGTCTGCCCCACGAAGAATAGCAAAAGCATCGACAGACCAATGCGGCGCAGTCCGCCGAATATTTCCTTGTCGCTGTGAACTACCGCCATCGACCAGCCGGTTCCACTACCAACGGGGGCGTAGTAGACATATTTCTTTCCCTCGTCGTCGGTGACACTCGCTTGTCCGCTCTTGCCGGCTAGCATACGCCGGTTGATGGCGCTCATGGTGGTGTCGCCAAACTTGCCTGTAACCTCGTTGATAGATTTCTTCATCACCAGGCTTTCGACAGGGCAGGCCATGATTTTGCCCGAGCGCGAGATGAGAATGTTGACCGACTTATGGTAGGCGGGTCGACGGTTCATCACCGACGTGAGCCAGTCGAGCGAGACATCGGCTGTGAACACGCCCACAATACGCCCGCTCTTGTCGTGGACGGGCACAGAATAGGTCGACATCATCATCTCGCCGCCTCCTTTGTCGAAATATGGCTCGCTCCAGTGAGGTGCATCGATGGCGACCGGTGCGGTGTACCATTCCATCGAGTGATAGTCGTAGGAACGGGTGCCGAGCTGCTTGCTGATTACGCCCTCACTGCCGCGATTGCTATAGGGCGAGAATTGTCGTCCCTTGTCGGGAAAAAAGTTTGGTTCGAATGCTACCGCGCTGCCAACGATAATCTTGTTGTCGTCGAGCAGTTTGCGTGTGACGTCGTACATCGCGTCGGGCCGTGCGAGATCTCGTTCCACGGCCCACGCCATGTTCTGCACTGCCACCTCCACCTGCGAAGTGATATTTTTGATTTCGAGGTTGACATGGGTGAGTTCGTTGCGCGCGCGGTTCTCGGCCTCGTGGCGTATACCCTCTCTCGCGAACCAATATTGCAACATGGCAATCGCCTCAAGGACGATTGCCGCCACCACCACAATAGTGAGCCCCGCACGCGGGTTCTCGGTAATAGATTCGATATTTTGCTTAATCGAAGCCACTGAGGAACGTCAGTTGTTATTTTTCAGCTTTACGGGGAAAGTGAAATAAGTGTCGGGGAACGGCTCGTCGCGCAGGGTGAAGTGCCACCACTCGGTGTCGAGAGGCTTGAACCCGAAAGCGAGCATCGCGTTTCGCAGAATCATACGGTTGGCAAACTGCACCGGAGTGATTTTGCGTCCAGTGGGGCTCTTGCTGTTGTCGCCGGTGTAAACGCCGGTGTCGGGATTGCCGCAGAAGTCGGGGTGGCTCTCCGGTCCGAACCAGTCGAAAGTGCCTCCCATGTCTACTTCCTTGCCCGTGTTCATGTCGAATAGCGTGAGGTCGAGTGTTGAGCCACGAGTGTGTCCGCTCTTAGCCATGATGTACTCTTGGTCGAAGAGCACACTCTTGTTGAGGTCGGAGTAGAAATATGGTTTCATCGCCACGTCGGGCACATTGGCCGCCCAGCGTACGAAATGATCGACAGCGCACTGCGGGCGATAGCCGTCGTAGATTTTCAGGCGGTAGCCCACGGTCTTAAGGTAGTCGCTCACCTCTTTAAGGCGATGTGCGGCAACGCTCGTGAGCATAACTGTGGGTGCCTCGTAGCCATCGATGCGCTCTCCCACAAAGTTGTAGGTGCTGAAGTAACGCACCTCGAGAATGACGTCGGGTACAACGTCGGTTAGCACCACAAACGCACTCGGGTCGCCAGGGTGGATGGGCGGCTCGCCGGCTTTCTTCTGCGCTTGGCTTGGCAAAGCCAAAGCCAGCACAGCTATAAGAAATATGAGCTTTCTCATTAGAGTTAAATTAATTAAATATTTGAATAATAGCTATTAATTGCAAATTTAACGAATTATACATATAAATCAAATAAAAGAATATGATAATTCATGAGCCTTCATTTATTTTAAAGTAGGCTTTAAAGTGCTATGGCGGAAGCGAGAGCGAGTTGCATCATGGTGTTGAACGACTTTTGCCGCTCAAGCGGCGAGAGTTCTTGATGATTAACCAGACTGTCGCTTATGGTTAGCAGGCACGCGGCGCGTTTGCCGAGCACAGTGGCGTTTTGGAAGAGCGCGAAGCTTTCCATCTCGACGCAATCGACTCCTGTGGTCTCTCGTGTTTTCTGCCATGAGCGTCCGTTTGGCCCGACGTAGAACACGTCGCTGCTATGGATTTTGCCCACATGCAGGTCGATGCCCAGTTCGGCTGCTTTAGCCTTGATTACATCGTTAATCTCGCGGCTTGGAAGCAGTTCGTGGCTCGCCTCGCCATTATGCACCTGCGCGTAGCTCGACTCGCTATAGGCGCTGTCGCCCAGGAAGACATCCATCACGTTCAGGTCAGGGCTGTAACTGCCCGCCGAGCCAATGCGTATAATGTTCTCCACGCCGTAGCAGGTGTAGAGTTCGTGGCTGTAGATGCCGATGCTCGGCATACCCATTCCGCTGGCCATGATGGAAACGGGCTTGCCGCGATAGTTGCCGGTGTAGCCTAATACGTTTCTCACTTGAGTCACCAATTGGGGTGCTTCGAGATAAGTCTCAGCCATATATTTGGCGCGCAAGGGGTCGCCGGGCATGAGTACGGTTTTTGCGAAAGCTCCCTCGGGAGCCGCGATGTGAGGAGTCATTGTGTATAGTTAAGTTTATGTGATTAGAAAACAGTTGAATTCAGTTGCGAAGGATGATGCGGTCGCCCGGCGCCGGGTCGCCGGAGCCTTTCTTGAGGTTGTTGAGTTTCATGAGGTCGTCGAGTCGGATGCCGAACGTTTGCGCCACGGTCCACATCGTGTCGCCCTCCTTGAAGGTGTACACCTCGTGTCCCTCGGTAGCCTCGGGGTTTTTCTTCTCGAGGTAAACCATCATGCCGGGTCGGGGCGGCTCTGGATTTTTGCCTTTCACGTCGTTGAAGCCTAGCAGTTTCGACGATTTCACGTTGAACTCCTTAGCCAGCCCCTCCCATGTATCGCCAGCCACCACGCGCACGCAGTGCAGACCCCACTTGCGGTGGACGTTGTGCATTACGTCGGGCAGGTTGCGTCGTTTCTTGCCGTTGGCGGCCACATTGGCGGAGTTTTGCGGTTGCTTAGCCAGTTCGGCCGCTATAATCTCGTCCTGCACCGCGCTGTGGTCGAGTTCGCTTAGGTGGCACATCTCAATCATCGCAATCAGTTTGGAGGCGTAGGCCGGGTCGGTGGCATAGCCGCATCGCTTGATGCCGTGGGCCCAAGCTCGATAGTCGGTGATGTCGAGCTGGAAGAGCTCGGTGTAGCGCTTCCCTTGCAGGAATCGGCTATGGTCGAGATAAGACTGTTCGACGTCGGTGTATCGGCGGTAGCAAGTGGAGCCAATGTAGACGCTGTCGCCCTGAAACGAGCGGTGGCACTTTACGCCGAAGTGGTTGTTGCCCTCTCGCGCGAGCTTGCTACCCCCCGATGCGCTCTCGAGCAGAGCTTGCGCCAGAGTGATGCTTGCCGGAATGCCGAACTCTCGCTGATGTTGAATAGCCAGATAGCGGTATTTTGCCACGTATTCCAGCTGTTGTGAGGTCTGTGATTGGGCAAAAAATGCTAAAAAAACACTAAAAATGAAGCAAAAAATAATTTTTTGCTTGATATTTAAAAAATTATCCTTATCTTTGCATTTACATAACATAAATCTTGACTTACAATGACAGAAAAAACAATTACTACCAATGTTCGAGTCTACGACTATAACGAACTGAATAGCGAGGACAAAATGCTTGTCGATCTCGCCCGCGAGGCCACCAAGAGTAGCTACGCGCCTTATAGCCATTTCCACGTTGGTTCGGCACTGTTGCTCGACAATGGCGTCACCATCAAGGGAGCCAATCAAGAGAACGCCGCCTTTGCCGGCACATGTGGCGAGCGAAGCGCGTGCTACAACGCGGGAGCTAACTATCCAGGAGTGCCCATCAAGAAGATAGCCGTAACGGCGTTCACGGGCGGCGACTTTGTAAAGGAACCTTGTTCACCCTGTGGCGTATGCCGTCAGGCGCTCGTTGAGTTTGAGGTTCAAGCCGGCAAACCGATGCAAGTGCTGCTGGCGGGCCGCGACAAGGTGTATATCCTCGACAGTATCAAAGACCTTTTGCCGCTCACCTTCAGCGAATTTTAAAATTACGGCTTAAGGCAACGCGGCTTAGCGCTATGCTCAAAATTTATAACGTTTTGACGGCGTAATTTATTTTAACAGAACAAGTAAAATTTTATAAAACAACTATCAACACAGAAATTCAAGACATGACAATGAATCATCACGATCACGACCACGCTCATGTGGACGACAAGTATCTGGCAGTGGTAAACGCCAGCCAAGTGACAACCGACGACGCCGTGGTAGCGGCTGAGGTAAAGAAAATTCTCGACGAGCACTTCGACGAGAACAACAACAAGGAAGTGTGGGAGTACCTACTCAACACCGTAGAGCTTACCACACTCGACACGGCCGACAGCGAGCGCTCGGTAGCAGCCTTCACTAAGACTGTGAACGACTACTGGCGTCGCTATCCCGACTACAAGAATGTAGCCTCGATATGTGTGTACAGCAACTTTGCCGCTGTTGTTCGCGCCAACCTTGAGGTGAGCGACGTGAACGTGGTGGTATGTTCGGCTTCGTTCCCCGCCTCGCAGGCACACCTCGAGACGAAGATTGCCGAGACCGCTTTGGCTATCGCCGACGGCGCCGACGAGGTAGACATCGTGCTCAACGTGGGCTACTTCAAGGATGAGGCATACGAGGAACTCTGCGACGAGATTGCCGAGATCAAGCACTCCTGCAAGGATCACAACCTGAAGGTGATTCTTGAGACCGGCCTGCTCAAGACCGCCGAGGCTATCCGCCGCGCATCGATTCTCGCGATGTATGCCGGAGCCGACTTTATCAAGACCAGCACGGGCAAGATTTATCCCGGGGCGTCGCTCGAGGCGGCCTACGTGATGTGCCAATGCATCAAGGAGTATCACCAGAAGCACGGCACTATAATCGGCTTCAAGCCCGCGGGCGGCATCCGCTCGACCGAGGACGCCGTTAAGTACTACACCATCGTCAAGGAAGTGCTTGGCGAAGAGTGGGTGAAGGACAACCGCTACTTCCGCATCGGTGCCTCGAGCCTTGCCAACAACCTGTTCCAATCGTTCAGCGGCAAGGAGGAGAAACCGTTCTAACCCGCCTTACAGCATTAACCGGTCGGCAAAAACAGTTCAAAACCATTTTGCCGACCTGTTTTTATCAATATGATATTTTGAACCAATCATTAGAGACGAGATGAGGAGAATATTTCTTTTACTTATTGTGGCTTTAACGGGCTTCGCGACGTGCTTTGCTCAGGAAGATGGCTCACGCTATAACGAGGTTACGCTCAAGAACGGACATCGCGTGACCGGCAACATAGTTGAATACAAGACCGATCAATATCTGCGCATAGTGAAATCGCCGGGCGACACGGCCACGATTATGCTCAGCGATGTGGAGATAGTGCGGACGAAGAATCGTCCGCAAGTGTCGTTTGGAGGCGGTTTTGGCAGCAAAGGTTTACAAAAAGGATATTACGGCGATGTGTACTACGATGTGGTGTATGGCAGTATGAAGAAGGCTTTCCAACGCTTGAAATTCTCCACTGTTCACGGCTATCAATTCTTGCCTTATCTACGGCTGGGAGCCGGATTGGAATATTTCCGCTATACTCAAGAGTACCGCATTGATGAGAAGAATGTGACAGACCACACCAATTTGTTCATTCTCTTTGCCGATGCACGTTGCCATTTCACCAAGTCGGCCATCTCGCCTTATTTCGACCTGCGTGCGGGCTATGGCCTCAACAAACATTCCAAGTTCTACATTTCACCCACTTTGGGCGTGAGGTTCGGACTTAAACAAGGCACACCATTAGCAATTAATACAGAGCTGGGCATAGAGTGGTTAAATCCCGAAACAAGTCCGGGCGTGTACGAGAAAGAAGCCGGATTTGTGCTACGTTTAGGCTTTGAATTTTGATATAGACACGTAAACCATATTGCGCGATGAAGATGGGAGGATTGGGCTACTTGCGTACAGTAATTATAATAATGTGTAGCGCCGCGGGGTTGCGCGCTCAAGCGGAGGAACTACTATTCGACCGGTATTTTGACGACGCCACGCTACGCATCGATTATACCTTTGCCGGCGATGCCGCCCGTCAGCAAATCTACGTCGACGCTCTAAGCGAGAGCCCGCGTTGGTATGGTCGACGTGTGCGTCTCGACAGCGTGCCGCTGCAAGGCAACGGGCAGATTACAATGCGTACGCTCGACGGAACCATTATCTATCGCCACTCGTTCTCGACGCTCTTCCAGGAATGGCTTGCCACCGACGAGGCAAAGCGCATCTCTCGCTCGTTTGAGAATGTATTCCTCATGCCGTATCCTAAAGACACGGTTGATGTCACGGTGAAACTCTTCGATTTTCATTGCCGTCAGGTGGCGAGCCTTACCCACCGCGTGGTGCCGAGCGATATCCTCATCCGTCACCGCCGCGCCGGCGAGCATGAGCCGTACGTGACGCTGCAACGGGCCGCAGACACCACGCGTTGCATCAATATAGCCTTCGTGGCCGAAGGCTATACCGCGCAGGAGCTTACCGCCTATCTCACCCACTGCCGCCAGGCGATGACGGCGCTCTTCAACCACGAGCCGTTCAAGAGTCGCCGCTCGCGCTTCAACATAGTGGCTGTGCTCAGCACCTCGGAAAGCAGCGGCGTGAGCGAACCCGCCGAGGGCATTTGGCGCAACACCGCGCTTGGCTCGCACTTTGACACTTTCTACAGCAAGCGCTATCTCACCACGCTCAACCTCAAACGCCTGCACAACATGGTTGCCGGCATTCCCTACGAACATCTCATCATCCTCGCCAACACAGAGCATTACGGCGGTGGTGGTATCTACAACAGCTATGTGCTGTCGTATACACGCGGTGAGCAGTTCCTGCCCGTGGTGGTGCATGAGTTCGGACACAGTTTCGGCGGCTTGGGCGACGAGTATCCCTACGGCAACGACGACCCGATGTATTTCTCCGACACCGAGCCATGGGAGCCGAATCTGACCACTCTGCACAACTTTTCCGACAAATGGCAAGACCTTGTGGAGAGGGGCAAAGCTTCGCTGATTGAGGGCGGCGGATATCAGGAGAAAGGTGTCTACCGCGGAGCGCCCGACTGCCGTATGCGCACCAACAGCGAGCCAGAGTTCTGCGCGGTGTGCCGTCGCTGGCTCAACCGCCTGATTGATTTCTACACCGAATAATCGACAATGGTAATAATAGCGACCGATTCGTTTAAAGGTTGCCTCACTTCGCTACAAGCGGGCGAGGCTATTGCCGCCGGCGTAGCCCAAGCTCGGCCGGGCGAGCAAGTGGAGGTGATCGACATTAGCGATGGTGGAGAAGGAATGCTTGATGCTTTGGCGGCGACAATGTGCGCCACGATTGTAGAGGCACCGGCGCACGATGCCCTCGGCCGACCTATCACCGCGCAATATGGCATTGCCGACTGCGGCACCGCTATAGTGGAGACCGCGCGCATTATCGGTTTGCCGATGCTCGCGCCAGGCGAGCGTAATCCGCTCATTGCAACCACGCGTGGGGTGGGGGAGGTGATTGACCATGCCGCAGGCCGCGGTTCGTCACGCTTTATCGTCGGCCTCGGCGGTAGTGCTACCAGCGATTGCGGCTTGGGGATGCTACGGCACCTCGGGCTACACTACGACGGCCATACGCTCGACCCCTCGCGGCTGCGACACCGCCGCCTCGAGTTCACACTCGCCGTCGATACCCGCGCGCCACTGCTTGGCGACAACGGGGCCGCGCGCCTCTACGCCCCGCAGAAAGGAGCGTCGTCCGAGATGGTAACACGCCTCGAGCAACGAGCCGAACAATTTGCAGCGGTAAGTGCCGCCGCTATGGGCTACGACCGGTCGATGGAGCCCTTTGCGGGCGCGGCAGGCGGACTTGGCTACGCCTTTATGCAGTTCTATAATGCCAGCGCGCGCTCCGGTGCCGACCTGCTGCTGGACAGCCTCGACTTTGACCGGTTGCTACGCGATGCCACACTCGTGATAACCGGCGAAGGCCACGCCGACCGCCAGACACTCACGGGCAAACTGCCCTACGCCATGCTGAAGCGGGCAAAGCGGTGCCATGTGCCCGTAGTGCTGGTCGCCGGAGGTATCGACGATAGCCAGCAACTGCTCGATGCCGGTTTCGACGCGGTAGTCAACATCAACCCGACAGACGCCCCCATCGTCTCGTGTCTCAACCCCGCCACCGCCCGCCGGCGCCTCTCGCTCGCCGGCATGCGATTAGGGCACAGGAGATAGGAATATGCGACTTGGGCTATGCTATTGCGGCTTGGCTTTCGCCGACTCTTTTACTTGCTCGTGGAAGAAATAGTTGGCGACTACAGGCGGCTCGCCGAATGGACTGTGCATAGAATCGTCGTCGCGAACATATACCATGCCTTCACGTGCCGTGTAGGCTCTGATTTGCCGGTCGAGCTCGCTCCAATAGCCGCGGTCGCGCTTCGAGTAGATGTCGTGATAAAGGCCGTCGAGCTCAGGATGGTGCTCATGAATCCAATCCAGTTTCACAGTGCGATAGTCGCCGCGTAAATTCAGATTCTCAAGCCACACGAGATTGCAAAAACCTTTCGCACGATCGATGATAGCCGGAACTATACGTGTTGCGATGTTACGCTTTGTTGAATTTGTCCTTGGGTTGCTTGCAGCGAGGGCAGCGCCAGTCGTCGGGCAGGTCGTCGAACGCTACGCCGTCGTGTTCGGCGGGGTCGTAGACGTAGCCGCAGATGGAGCAGACGTATTTGCCTGTAGCCTGTTGGTTGTCGAAGTTAACTTCGGCGAGAACGGTGGGTACGGGCTTGTTGAAATCCATCACACGGTCGGCCTCAAGGTTCTCGTATCCTTGCGGAGTGTGGGTTGAGAGATAAACCGTGGGGTGGTTGCGAATGAATTCGCGCACGCGGTCGAGCGTCTCGCGAGCCGCTTGTTTGTCGTCGAACACCACCGATAGTTTATTCTCATACAGCGCTTCGTCCACGTAGGTGATATCACCGTGAATCATGTAGAAGCGGTCATCCTTTTCCACAATCACGATACTGTTGCCGCGAGTGTGTCCGGCGGCTTTGATGAAGTGAATGCCCAGTGCGATGAGTTGTGAATGGGGGAAGTTGAAGAACGGCCCATCGGTGAAGTCGACCGGAACAAGGTTGTTGAGACCCTTAAGCTCGTCGGCGCCAAGTTCGTCGCGGTTGACATACACCTTAGCGTTGGGGAACGAGCGCAGTTCGCCGCTATGATCGGCATGACGGTGAGTGAGTAGAATCTTCGTGACCTGCTCGGGTTTGTAGCCCAGACGGGCGAACGCTTCCATGTAGGAGGCTATGTCGTGTCCGGTGAAAGCGGGCGAATTCTCGTCAGGTTTTTCCTCAGGCGTGCCTGCCGGCAGCCCCGTGTCGACAAGGATTACCTCGCTGCCGGTGTCAATCAGATAGTTTTGCAAACTGCCGCGGTAGCGAACGTCGCGGTCAAACTTTTCCGGCCCCTCTTCGCCTCCGAAGGCGAAAGGCTGTGAGTAGAAGCCGTCGGCGCGGAATTTTACAGCTTTAATCTCCATGTTAATGTTATTTTAGATGTTAGAAAGAATTTATTTTGAGTAAAAACCTTGAGGTGTTACTTGAGTGTGGAGGGGTGGTATGAGCGCTCGGGAATAATGTTGGAGCGGTAGGCTACCAGGAGGTTTTGCAAGTCGGCTATTTGGCTCTCGAGGTCTCGCCCTCGGTCGCTGTCTTTCACTCGCAGTCGGCGGTTGGTCATCGCCACCAGTTGCACAGTCGACTTGATGTCTTGTCCCTCCTCCACCGCTTTGTCGATTGAGGTGAACGGTTCGTGCTGCACGAGTTGGAAACCTCGTGAGTGGTAGACGAGTGTGTATCCGGCGATGCCCGTTTCGGGCTGGTAGGCCTTAGAGAATCCGCCGTCTATTACCATTAGTTTGCCATTGGCCTTGATAGGCGTTTCGCCCTTGATTGTTTTCACGGGCACGTGTCCGTTGATGATATGTCGGAACTCTCCGGTGACGCCGAACTCGTCGAGAATGTTGTCGACCACCTGCTCGGTGTCGCGGAGGGTATAATAATGCCCCTTGAGCTCTTTGTGCGTCTCCTTGTCGGCGATGAAATATCGCTCGAAGGTAGCCATCTTGTCCTTGTCGAACGCGGGTGAGTTTTTGCCGCACCACAGATACCATACGTAGTCGTTGGCAAACGCCTGCTGCTCGGGCGTGTCGGCTCCGTAGTATGCCTCACGGATGAGCGCTCCCACTCGCTCGAGAAGAGCTTTGCCGTGGTAGAGAGTGCCCTGAATATTAATATCTTTGAGCGAACCGTCCTCGTTGAGCGGCATCGAAGCGTGGAAGAGCAGGTTGCCGTTGATTACGGTGTAGATGCACCCGTTGCGGAACAGACAATCCATGTGCTTACGCAGTTTCTCGCTGCCAACAAATGAGTTGTGCAGTTTCGCTACCAGTTCCTGTTCCTCGTCGGTAAGGCGATAAGGGTCGGCGGGATCGACCGTAGGCAGGTGGCTGTCGCGCAGGGGATAGGTGTTGCCTCCGATGGTGATGGTGCCGTTGTCGAA